>JAGBBW010000067.1 GCA_017938285.1 Lachnospiraceae bacterium | reverse complement strand
TAGCAGTTAAGGAGAAGGATAACTTCGAAACTGTAACTGTTAAGGCTAAGGTTGCAAAGAAGGACAGCGAAGGCAAGAGAGTGAAGGAAGTCGTTGATGGTAAGAAGGTTACTGTTTTCGAATAAGTAGAAAATGAAATCAAGAAGGATTCTGCTTCCAGACTTCACGCTAGAAAGCAGATGGCTAAGTTCTTATATGATGTAACTGAAGTTCCTGCTGAAGCAGCTGGAAAGAAGAAGAACACAAAGAAGGTTGACATGACTGACAAGTTATTCAACGAAATCGCTCCAAAGTATGCTGGACGTAACGGTGGTTACACAAGAATCGTTAAGATTGGTCAGCGTAAGGGCGATGCTGCTATGGAAGTTATTATTGAGTTAGTATAATCCATACAGTTTCTGAAACAAACTTTGTAAATTGAGCAAGGGTTTTTCCATGCAAATGTATATCACTTGTATGGAGGAGCCCTTGCTTTTTATTGCAAATTAAGTCCCGATATGTTACAATACAAGGCGTTAGAAAAAACGGATAAAGAAACTGACGAAGGAGTGAGGCAAATGATAATAGTCCGGGAATATAGAGGACATATACGCAACTGGAGGCAGTTGTGTCAGGAATTAGCAATTGACAGCTCCCTGGATCGCAGGAGCAGGGAAATTGAAATATTAACAAAAGGATACCAGCTTTGGGGGGCAGAGCTTTTACAGAAGCTTCATGGAATGTATGCTTTTGCTCTCTGGGATGCTGCAAAAGAGCAGCTGTTTTGTGCCAGAGATGCATTTGGAGCGACTCCTTTTTATTATTATATGACAGAGAAGCAGCAGCTTCTTTATGGAACTTCCATACGCCAGGTGATGGCGCAGGAAGGCTTTCAGAAAGAGCTTAATGAAAAACTGCTGCAGTTATACTTAAGTCTGACCTATGTGGCAGGAGAAGAAACGTTTTTCCAGGGAGTGAAAAAGCTTCTTCCAGGACGTTACATGCTCTGGAAAGACGGGAAAGTGGAGATTGTACGGTACTGGAAACCGGAATTTACGATAGATAGAGAAAAAACTGTAGAAGAGTGGGCAGAGGAAATCCACACGACATTACAGTCAATTATGACGGAAGTAAAGGAAGAAGAGGAATATGCAGAGTCTTTTCTGTCCGGAGGTGTGGATTCTTCCTATGTGCTTGCTGTGTCAGACGCTCCGGTGGCAAATTCCTGTGGCTATGAAGAAGAGCGTTTTGACGAGTCTGTTCTTGCAGAAAAGACTGCACAGTTGTTAGGCCGTCAGCTGCGCCGCTGCATTATTACTCCGGAACAGTATTTTTCTGTGATTCCATATGTAATGTATAATATGGAACAGCCTCTGGGTGATGCGTCAGCGATTGCTTTTGCCCTGGGCTGCAGGGAAGTGGCAAAGCATACAAAATTGTGCTATTCCGGTGAAGGTTCGGATGAATTTTTTGGTGGTTACAATATGTACCGGAACGCAGAGCGTTACGGGGAGAATTTAAAAACTTTTTTTGTTGGTAATACAAATATCATGAAAGAAGAAGAAAAACAGCGTCTGTTAAAGCATTACGAAGAAGGGGTGCTTCCTATTAATCTGGCAAAAGAACTGTATGAAGAAATGGAAGGCATGGACCCACTGTCTAAAATGCTCAGCATTGATACCCAGATATGGCTGGAAGGGGATATTCTGCTGAATGTTGACCGGATGAGTACCGCCGCAGGTTTAGAGGTACGCATGCCGCTTCTGGACCGGAGGATGTTTGCTGTTGCTTCCCGGATGCCCGCAGAATGTAAAGTGACGGAGGAACAAAGCAAGGTTGCATTCCGCAAGGCGGCAGAGCATGTGCTTCCGGAAGAAATTGCCCAGAGAAAGAAACTTGGTTTTGTCGTTCCGATTCGTATCTGGCTTGCAGATGAGCGTTATAATCAGGATGTTCAGGCGAAACTGCGCAGTGAAGCAGCAGAAAAATTCTTTAATACAGAAGAATTATCCGCAGTCTGGAAAGAATATATTGACGGAAATTCAGATTTATGGAGGAAAATTTGGACGATTTATGCGTTCCTTGTATGGTATGAACAGTATTTTGAAAAGCAGTAAAAAAATTTGGATAGCGGCTTTGTTTCTTATCGTGTTGTGTGGGTGTCTGGAAGAACCGGAAACAGACAGGAGTAACCGGAAAAATGTGAGCAGTTCACGTATTACTGCGACTCCCGTTCCTGCCACGCCAACCCCGACGGCGACCTCAACACCAACCCCAACACCTAAGCCTTCCAGTACGAAGCGTTCTACTCCGACGCCGACCTGTACACCGACCCCAACCTGTACACCAACCCCGACTCCTGTGCCATACAAAGCGACAGAGGAAATTCTGGGCGCAGAGGAATATTCTGGTAAGGTGCAGATTGCAGATACGGTGCTGACACTTCCGTGCAGACTGGGTGAAATTATGAAAATATCAGGAATTGGTTTATCGCAGTCGAAATACTCTTCCCTGGACGGCTATGATCCACTTTATGATATTTATAAACCGGGTAGCCGGAATACGCTGGTAATGGTGTTTGCGGATGGCTCTGAGGCAGAATTGGAAGTGGAAAACCTGAGCCTTGTTTCACTTCCATTAGAGGAACTGTATGTTACGGAACTGACCTCAGAAAGTTCCTGCATTTTCTTTCCCAAAGGTGTCTCTGTAGGTGTACATTGCGAAATTCTGAAAGAATGGAAAGAATATGATAATCTGGTTGCAGGCTCGGAGAGGGCCCGGTATCAGTATTATGAAGCAGAGTACGAAATGGATTACAGCGGCAAGAGGGAAATTGGTGCAGAATATGAGGTATATGTGAATAATGCAGCATATAATATTGAAGAGGTGCACTACATACCTACGTTTTATGTCAATATAGTACAGACAACGGAGGTTACCAAGATTGCTTATCCGAAGAACTTGAAATTTGAGATTCCAATTGCACTGAGCGATAGCTGGAAAGCAGGTCTGATTGTATATGATAACCGGTATTTTGTGGTAGAGTATGAAACAAGTTATCTGTATGATCATGAAGGTCCGGTGGATACGCCTGAAAAACTTCTGGCAAGGCTTGGACGTGATTTGGAATACTATAGTACAGAAGGCTGGGAAGGCTGGAAGTATTATCTGGATACTTCGGAAAAAACAAATAAAAAGGTAATTGTACAAAATAATGAAACCATCTGCTCTGTGATTAATGCCTGGGATTATTCCGATGTAGACGGAGAGAATGGTGTGATGATTGACGGCATGGCGATGTTCCCAAAGGAGGATTCCTGGAAATACTATGCGGAAGTCGGTGTTATGTATGGCGGATATATTGATTTGTGGATGTTCTCTGTTGGAGCGCTGGACCAGGGAGAAATTCCGGAGGAAGTGCGGGAGGTATTCTGGCAGGTAGTACAGCAAATGGCGGAATCTATGACAGAATATGAAAAGAAATAGGAAATAAGAGGTAAATGGCTGTTGTAACGAATATCCTGAGCGGGTAGGAATGTGGTTATAACAGCCATTTTACATTGGTTAAAAAGAATTTATAAACAAATTGAAAGAATGTATTGACAGAGGTGAAATTCCGTGATAGAATAAATCTCGCTTTCGACAAAAAGCTTTAAATAGTGGGTTTTGACGTCAGGAAAAACATTTTAAAATAATTTAAAAAATATGTTGACAAACGGAAAAACCTGTGGTAATATAATAAAGCTGTCGCAAGTGAGTGAAAAGTTTTAACAATTCAAACAATTCGAAAAGTCGAGTAAAAAAAACTTTTTAAAAAATGAAAAAAAGTGCTTGACAAAGAAAAAGAGTTGTGGTAAACTAAATAAGCTGCTTGAGGGTAGCGAGAATCGAAAAGATTCGACAAAGCAAATGAACCTTGATAATTAAACAGTGAAACAACCCTGAAAATTCAATGAATTTTCATTCTAATGGAACCAAATCGGACGAAGTTCGATTGACCTTAGAAACAGTAAAAAGCGATTTGAGGAATCGCTTACGGAACGAACCTTTGCTTTTTAGGAAAGTAAAAAGCCAGAAGTGAGTTCTGAAACAGTTCAAACATTTCAACATGAGAGTTTGATCCTGGCTCAGG
>JAGBBW010000066.1 GCA_017938285.1 Lachnospiraceae bacterium | reverse complement strand
CCGGCCGGTGTCCGGGGTCCGTTCTCCGGCAGTCTGCTCCACTTCCACCTCTTCCGGCACATGACCATCCACACCCATGCGTGGCCAGTCATTTTCCCATGTCACAGGAACCAGCATGGTTTCCCTGCCCATCACATGACGGAACGGATAGGCAATCGGACGGTTTCCAAGGCAGACTGCCCACCAGTTTCCATTGGTGTCCTCCACAAAATCCGCATGTCCTGCCGCTTTAACCGGCAGACCGGTCCGGCTGTTCGTCAGCACCGGATTCCATGGACACGCTTCGTAAGGTCCATAAATTTCCCTGCTTCTTGCAATGGTTACCATGTGACAAAGTTCCGTACCTCCCTCTGCAATCAGCAGGTAATACCAGCCATTTTTCTTATATAAATGCGGTCCTTCCGGATTATTGGCTCCAGTACCATTCCAGCATTCATAATGCTTTTCTCCCAGACGCTTTCCGGTTGTCTTGTCAATTTCACAAATATAAATTCCAGCATCCGTACCGGTATAATAGCACCTGCCGTCCTCATCAAAAAACAGGGACGGATCAATTCCTTCCAGATCCAGATACACCGGGTCCGACCACTCTCCGTAAATATCCTCCGTGGTTACAAAGAAATTATCTCCCGGATTGCCCCCTACATTCGTTACCACACAGTAAAACTTCCCTTCATGGTAACGGAGGGCCGGCGCATAGATTCCGATACAGTTCGGATTTCCAAGAGGAAGCTTTAACTGGCTTTCCTTTGTCAGAACGTGTCCAATCTGCTCCCAGTGCACCAGGTCTGTGCTGTGGTAAAGCGGAAGCCCCGGAAAATATTCAAAGGTACTGGTAACTAAATAAAAGTCTTTGCCGACACGGCATACGGACGGGTCCGGATTCATACCGGAAATAATCGGATTGGTGTATTTCATTTGGATCATCCTCCTGTATCAAATCGTTTTATGAAACTGTAACATATGCAGGAATAAGAAACAATCTTCAAAGAACTACATTTGTTACAGTACTTTTTGGCGTTATAGGACATACGGAACCATGTTTTTGCTGCAACGAAGCAAAGCGGTCTGATTTCCACCAGACCGCTGACACTATTTCCTTTATTTCATGTAAAAAACTGTCACTGATTTACCAGCACTACTATTTTTCCTGAAGAGCCGGGCTCCTAACGCTTTCAGCAGTTCCACGTTTTTTGTCCAGACCGGAATAATATCATATTTTAAAATCCAACACAATCTGAAACAAGAATTTTCCAGCTAAATCTCATCATTATCAATCTTTGTTACTGTGGAATCCTGCGCAATCACCCTGCAGCAGTCCGTATACACTTCCACACAGCGGCAGTCCGGGAATTTGTGATACACCTTTCTGCCTTTTTCCAGGTTGGCAGGCATTGGAAGCTTTGCATCATAATGCTCCAGAATGTCTCCTGTTGCCGAAATAGCATGGCAGTCACAGCCACTGATATAACACTTGGATAATACGCCCTGCAGAATGGACTCCACTTCCACCGGAAGGCTCATAAATTCTTCCCGGAAGCTTGCCTTAATTTCTTCGAGAAGTTCCTCTACAGACATTTCTGCAAATTCTTCCGCCGTATCCTCATCCATATTCGCCTTTAACTGTTCGATGATTTCCTCATCCGTGGCACTTAACATATCAATTGCATCAAAAATTTCCATATAAGCTCTGGAACGCGGTTTCCTCAGTTCTTTATCCAGCTCCTTATCATTGGAAAAGGAAAAAGCAAACTGTTTTTTCTGGGGAGCCTTCTGTTCCTTCTGCTGCTGTTGTGTCTGCTCCTGCTGCCGGTACTGCTGCTGTCCCTGGACTCCTGCCTGTCCACTGTTCTGTTTTAATTCCATATATTCCTCCATTCCGGAATTTTCCTGCATTGTTCTGATTTATATTTTTCTGGTTACTCCACTATTTCTGCTACATTTCCGCTGATCCAGCCAACCCTTCCATCCTCCAGAAGAATTTCATACCACGTGGTTTCGCCATCTGCATTCTGCACCAGTTCCGTGTTGCCCGTTGCGGTAAATACCATCCCTGCTGCGGCAACTGTCAGAACGTCCGCTGCTGTTCCGGCACCGGTTCTGATATTTACATTGGCAGCCGTCACTTTTACGCTGAAATCCGCCGGCAGTGCGGAAGTTCCTGCTGCTTCCTGCGCCGCTTTATCCGAACCCTTCTGATTATCCTTCTTTGCGGAGGACTGGTTATTTTTCTGGGTGCTTCCTCCGTCTCCCTTATCCAGAAAAGACGTAGCCAGCTCCACCACACCTTTTAAACTGCTGTCCTTATACCAGTCTGCCACTTTCACCGGCACATCCGTGAATTTCACCACAACACCAACCACAACCGCAGCAGCCAGAAGCAGCGGTCCTTTTTTCTTCTTTCTTCTGGTGCCGGACCTCTTATCTGCCTGCAGCATATCCTTCAACTTCTTTTTTGTATCATCATAGATTTTTTTATTGAAAGAATCATCCGCAGCCGCTTTCAGTTTATCACAGTAACCGATTGCTTTTTTCACTTCCGCTTTGCTGCCAATTTTATTCATATTGGCATCCACATACTTCTGCATGGCATCCAGGGCAGTCTTCGGATCTTTGTCACTCTGGTCCGCAGCTGCTCCGGTATATTTAAAACCTTCTTTGATTTTTTCTTTGTCTCCGCCATGGGTTGCCAGAAGCTTGGAACCATACAGGAACTGTCCCATCGCATTTCCCGTTTCTGCCGACTTTTTCAGCCAGAACATACCACGGTCCTTGTCTATCGACATTCCCATTCCTTCCAGATACATCTGCGCTATCAGATACTGGGCCTCACCGTCTCCCT
>JAGBBW010000065.1 GCA_017938285.1 Lachnospiraceae bacterium | reverse complement strand
TGGAACAGTCGAAGCTTGATTTTGCAGTTATAGAAGGAGTGTTTGATAAATCAAAGTACGGATACCGCCTTTATAAAAAGGAGGCATTTGTAGGAATCTGTGCAAGGACACATCCCTTTGCCAATAAAGAAGTCACTCTGGAAGAGGCATTTAGAGAACGAATTGTAGTACGTGAAGCATTTTCTGGAACGAGGATGTTGTTACAGAATGCCATAACCGACCGGGGGTTTTCCCTGGATAATTTCAAACAGTGTACTTCAATCAATAATTTTTCGGTTATTTGTGATGTGGTAGCCCATAATAATGCGATAACCTTTGCATATGAGCCTATTTCCAGATGTCGTAATGATCTTGCAACTTTTAAAATAAAGAATCTCCAGATTAGTGGGGAATTTAATTTTGTATATTGTAATGAACGTATAGCAGGAGAAAAAATAGATATGATATTTGGTGGGTGATTTTTACAATAGGAAGTTACAGGAAAAGAAAAAAGAATACCTTCGGAATCTGCCAGCGCAGGCAGGTTCCGAAGGTATTCTTTTTTTAATTCGGGTTCTCAGTATTTTCTTTATTTTGCCAGATTTTTTTCTGCCGTAGAAAGCATAAGCTTAATACGGTTCAGCTGGTTTACTTCACTGGCACCCGGGTCATAGTCCACAGCCACAATATTTGCCAGCGGGTGTCTTGCCCGGAGCTCTTTAATAACGCCTTTACCAACCACATGGTTTGGCAGACAGGCGAACGGCTGCGTGCAGACGATGTTGTTGACACCGGTGTGAATCAGCTCTAACATTTCTCCGGTCAGGAACCAGCCTTCTCCGGTCTGGTTACCGATGGAAACGATAGGAGCAGCGTATTCGGCCAGGTCCTCAATGTGGGCCGGCGGGTCAAAACGGTTGCTTTCCTTTAAATACTTTCTGGCATCCTTACGCAGAAATTCCAGGAAACCGTTGGCAATATTGCCAATCATAGCGGATTTTTTGCTCTTGCCAAGTGCTTCGTGTTTAAAGTTATTGTTATAAAAGCTGTAGAGCAGGAAGTCCAGTAAGTCTGGAACGACTGCTTCAGCACCTTCAGCTTCTAAAAGTCCAACCAGGTCGTTGTTGGCGGCTGGCAGGAATTTTACAAGAATTTCACCGACAATACCAACACGTGGCTTGCGCAGACTTTCATTCAATGGAATCGTATCAAAATCCTTGATGATTCCCTTTAAATTTTTACGGAATTCCTTCATATTGCCGTTCGTTACGGACTTCTTACAAACTTCTGCCCATTTCCGGTGCAGCTCGTTGACGGAGCCGGGTACTGCTTCATAAGGGCGGGTGCGGTATACCACACGCATGAATACATCACCATACACAACTGCCTGCATGGCGCGAATCAGCATGGTAACATCCGGGCTGAAGCCAGGGTTTTTTTCCATGCCGTTGGCACTTAAGGAAACAACCGGAATCTGCGGTTCTCCCATCTTTGCCAGGGCACGCCGGATAAAGCTGATATAGTTGGTAGCACGGCAGCCGCCGCCGGTCTGGGTAATCAGCAGGGCAACCTTATTCCGGTCATATCTGCCGGAGGCAAGGGCTTCCATCATCTGACCGACTACAATCAGCGAAGGGTAGCAGGCATCGTTATTTACAAATTTGAGACCTGTGTCCACGGCAGAACGGGCCGGATTTGGTAAAATCTCCACGTTATAGCCACAGGAAGCAAATGCCGGCTCCAGTAATTCAAAGTGGATTGGTGACATCTGCGGAACGAGGATGGTATAGTCTTTTCTCATTTCCTTTGTGAAAATCACACGGTTATGGGCGGCGTTTGCTATCTGCTGTTCAAAATGTTTCTTCTGACGTTCCTTCACGGCAGACAGCAGGGAACGGATACGGATGCGGGCCGGTCCCAGATTGTTCACTTCGTCAATCTTTAAGACGGTGTAAATTTTGCCGGAAGAGGTTAAAATGTCGGATACCTGGTCAGTCGTAACGGCATCCAGACCACAGCCGAAGGAGTTTAACTGAATCAGCTCCAGACTTGGGTTGGTACGCACATAGGAAGCAGCGGCATACAGTCTGGAATGGTACATCCACTGGTCTACAACAATAGTCGGACGGTCAATGGTGCCGAGGTGGGAAACGCTGTCTTCGGTCAGTACGGCAACGCCATAGGAGGTAATCATTTCCGGAATACCGTGGTTGATTTCCGGGTCAATGTGGTATGGACGTCCGGCAAGTACAATACCAAGGCGGTTGTTCTGTTTTAAGTAATCCACTGCGGCTTCACCGGCTTTCTGCATATCCT
This sequence comes from Lachnospiraceae bacterium, assembly GCA_017938285.1. Classification (GTDB taxonomy): domain Bacteria; phylum Bacillota; class Clostridia; order Lachnospirales; family Lachnospiraceae; genus SIG299. Next base: position 12,766 of record JAGBBW010000065.1, on the reverse strand, counting down.
TTCTGGCATTTTCGAGTTCTGTCCAGGCTTTATGAACAGCCTCGGAAATTTCCCTGGCAGGAATATGGTTATGCTCACTAAGAACCTCAATGAGACGCCTGCGGGCAATTTCTTCCGATTCCAGGGAAAGGAACGGATTCTGGAAATCGATGCTGTCGTCTTTTAATTCCTCTACGTTATTTTTTATATTTTCACCATAGGAGGTAACAATAGGGCAGTTGTAGTGGTTGCCGGAGTCCTTATACTCCTTGCGTTCATAAGGAATACAAGGGTAAAAAATGTAGCGGACCCCCTGCTGCAGGAGCCACATAATATGACCGTGGGCCAGCTTCGCCGGATAACATTCCGATTCACTTGGAATGGACTCAATACCAAGTTCGTAAATTTTTCTCGAAGAAACCGGAGAAAGCACGACACGGTAGCCCAGTTCGGTAAAAAGGGTGAACCAGAACGGATAATTTTCATACATATTTAACACACGTGGAAGACCAACGGTGCCACGTTTTGCTTCAAACTCCTCCAAAGGTTTGTAAGAGAAGTAGCGCTGCAGTTTGTAGGCGAACAGATTTGGAATGTCCTTGTTTGCTTTTTCCCTGCCAAGACCACGTTCGCAGCGGTTACCGGAAATAAATTTACGGCCGCCGGAGAAATGGTTGATGGTCAGGAGACAGTGGTTGGTACAGCCTTTACAACGGGTCATATCGGAATGGAAGGTCAGTTCGGAAATCTGCTCCAGGGAAAGCATGGTAGTTGCTTCACCACTCCAGTGGGCACGGGCAATTAACGCCGCACCGAAAGCACCCATGATACCGGCAATGTCCGGGCGGACTGCCTGACAGCCGGAAATGCGCTCAAAGCTGCGCAGAACGGCGTCATTGTAGAAGGTACCGCCCTGTACCACAACCTTTTTACCGAAGTCTTTGGCATCGGATACCTTGATTACTTTATATAAGGCATTTTTAATGACGGAATAAGCAAGTCCGGCAGAAATGTCTGCAACGGAAGCTCCTTCCTTCTGGGCCTGCTTTACTTTGGAATTCATAAATACGGTACAGCGGGTACCAAGGTCAATCGGGTTTTTGGCGAACAGTGCCACCTTGGCAAAATCAGCTACTTCATAATTTAAGGACTTGGCAAAGGTTTCAATAAAGGAACCACAGCCGGAAGAGCAGGCTTCATTTAACTGTACGTTGTCTACAGTGCCGTTTTTGATACGGATGCACTTCATGTCCTGACCACCGATATCCAGAATACAGTCTACGTCCGGCGCAAAGAAAGCGGCTGCGTGATAGTGGGCAATGGTTTCTACTTCCCCTTCGTCTAAAAGCAGGGCTTCTTTAATCAGCGCTTCACCATAACCGGTGGAGCAGGAGCGGACAATGGTGGCATCGGATGGCAGCTGGGAATAAATGTCCTTGACTGCTTTGATTGCGGTTTTTAACGGACTGCCGTTGTTGTTCTGGTAGAAGGAATATAATAAAGTTCCGTCCTCGCCAACCAGGGCAGCCTTTGTAGTAGTAGAGCCTGCGTCAATACCAAGGTAACATCTGCCATGGTAGTCGGAGAGAGGCATTTTATGTACGGTATGTGCGCGGTGGCGTTCGCTGAATTCTTCGTAAGCCGCTTCGTTTTCAAACAGTGGTTCCATACGGGTCACTTCAAAGTCCATGACAATGCCGGTCTGGAGACGTTCGATTAAATCATCCAGGGAAAAGGCATCAGAAGAGGCGTTCTGGGCAGAACCCATGGCAGCAAACAGGTGGGAGTGCTCCGGTGCAATCACCTGTTCCGGAGTCAGATTCAGAGTCCGGATGAAAGCTTCCTTTAATTCAGTTAAAAAGTGCAGTGGACCGCCAAGAAAAGCAACGTTGCCCCGGATTGGCTTGCCACAGGCAAGACCGCTGATGGTCTGGTTGACAACTGCCTGGAAAATAGAAGCAGCTAAGTCCTGCTTGGAAGCTCCTTCATTAATCAGCGGCTGGATGTCGGACTTGGCAAAAACGCCGCAGCGGGCTGCAATTGGGTAAATGGTCTTATAGCTTCTGGCATATTCATTTAAGCCGGAGGCATCCGTTTTTAATAAGGAAGCCATCTGGTCGATAAAGGAGCCTGTACCGCCGGCGCAGATACCGTTCATCCGCTGTTCGATACCGCCGGTAAAATAAATAATCTTGGCATCCTCACCGCCAAGCTCTATGGCAACGTCCGTCTGTGGTGCGGCATGCTGCAGGGCAGAAGCTACGGCAACAACTTCCTGGATAAATGGGATGTTTAAATGCTTTGCCAGAGTCAGACCGCCGGAACCTGTAATGGCAGCGGAAAGCATACAGGGACCCTGCTGTTCCCGGATTTTCTTTAAAATACCGGAGAGGGCGCCCTGAATATCGGCATAGTGCCGCTCATAAGCAGAGAACAGAAGTTCGCCTGAGTCATTTAAAAGTGCAGTTTTTACTGTGGTGGAACCGATATCGATTCCAAGGGTATATCGTGTTTTATTTTCTGACATGGTATCCTTCCTTTCATGGACAGGCTGATTGTTTACATACATGGTAATAATCTTAAAATATTTTATTACGATAAAATACTGCCGTGTTAAAAAGACGTAGTAATGAAAACTACATCGAAACCATTATAACTCACGATTTCAAATGACACAATGAAAAAATGATAAATTTTCATTTTTTTTTGAGGAAACAGTAGAATAACGATGAAAAATCGGGTAAAATGAAAAATGGAACGTCTGTTGCACAGGCAGAAGCAGGCCTGTGCAGCATGCAAGGAGAGGGAGAATTATGACAGGAAAAAGAGTTACGGCATTTTTTTTGGTTTTACTGCTGCTGCTTTCCATACAGAAAACAGTACCGGTGCAGGCAGAGCTGATACCGGTACAGACGGAGGTACGGGTTGGTCTTTCTTCCCTGTATTCCGGGAAGGAAACCCTGACCATTTATAATCCCAAGCTGGGATATGGATACTGTGTGGGAAATTCTTATCTGCAGGAGGTGGTTCTGACCAGTGCGACAGGATTTACATTTACTCCGGTAAATGGATATTTTGTCAGTGAGACGGCATCTTATGGCAGTTATCAGGCGGCAAAGCAGGCGGCAGATGCGTATCTGCGTCTGGGAATTGAGGCATATCCGGGAAGTACGTACCAGTGCCGGTGGCGGGTATATCTGGGAAATGCGGCAAAGCATGCGGATGCGGAAGCATTGCTTGGGAAAATTTCTGCGCTTGGTGGGAAAAAAGAACTGGAGGTCTTGACAGGAAGTAATTACAGGATTATGATGGAGGGCGCCTTTGGAAAACTGCTGATTGATGTGGATGAGAGTTATGCGTATCCGCAGTTCCGGCCGGTAACAGAATATCAGAATGGTGTGTATTGTATTGATATGGGAAACCGGGCCTACCGGGGCAGAATGGAAATCGGCCGTTACAATAAGGCTACTCTGACCGCGGTTAATATTGTGCCGATGGAGGAATATCTATACGGGGTGGTTCCCGTGGAGATGCCATCCACCTGGCATGAGGAAGCGATAAAGGCACAGGCCGTCTGTGCCAGAAGCTATGCACTGATTAAGGCTGGTTATGGCGGAGCTTCCAACGCAAAAAAAGGATATAAAATAGTAGATACCACCTATTCCCAGGTGTATAATGGGTTTCTTGCGGAATCAGTAAAGGCAACAAAGGCAATCGATGCCACAAGAGGGCAGATGGTCTGTTATGACGATAAGGTAATAGCAGCGTATTATTCCTCCACCAGCGGCGGACGGACAGAGTCTTCCGGGGATGTGTGGGCAGTGCCGCTGCCATATCTGCAGAGCGTACCGGATTTATATGAGTATAATCCAAATTTGTCTGTCTGGCAGGTGACAACGACAAAAAAGAAACTGACTTCCCTGCTGGAAGGACAGGGGATTTATGTAGGCTGGGTGCAGGATATTCCATCGGTGAAACATACGGAAACCGGGCGTGTAGAGGCACTTCAGCTGGCGGGTTCCAGTAAAACACTGACAATACAGGGTTCAACCATAAGTTCGGTGCTGAATTTATACAGTTCGAAGTTTAAAATTGTGAGAAAAGGAGATATTCCGGACCAGGTGACGGTTCTTGGCGCGGATGGTATTACATCCGGGCGTATCAGCAATATGTATATTGCTTCGGCAGAGGGAGTTGAAAAAGCTTCGAAGGAACTGCCGCAGTATGTGGTCCAGAGTTCGGGGAATCTTTGGAATTACCCAAGTTCTGCTCCGGATTCCGAGGATGTCATTTTGTTTGCCGGCATGGGCTATGGTCATGGTGTCGGCATGAGCCAGTATGGTGCCAAAGGTATGGCAGAGGCTGGTTATACTTATAAGGAAATTATTGAATATTATTTTACAGGAGCAAAGGTTAGATGAAAAAACAGGATTTTTATTTTGATCTGCCGGAGGAACTGATTGCGCAGGATCCTCTGGAGGACCGTTCCTCATCCAGACTGCTGGTATTGGGAAAGGAAAGCGGTGAAATAAAGCACCAGACATTTACAGACATTCTGGATTATTTAAAAGAAGGGGACTGTCTGGTCATTAACAACACGAAAGTAATTCCAGCCAGGCTGATTGGCGAAAGGGTGTTGCCGGAGGGGACAGGAAATGGAACAGAAACCAAAGGTGCACAGATTGAGCTGTTATTATTGAAGCGCAGGGAAAATGATATCTGGGAAACACTGGTAAAGCCGGGCAAAAAAGCAAGACCGGGAACAAAAATCCAGTTTGGTGGAGGAATTCTTACCGCAGAGGTACTGGATATTGTAGAAGAGGGCAATCGTCTTGTCCAGTTTCACTATGAGGGAATTTTTGAGGAAATTCTGGACCAGCTTGGTCAGATGCCGCTGCCTCCTTACATTACCCACAAGTTGCAGGATAAGAACCGGTATCAGACGGTGTATGCAAAGCATGAAGGCTCTGCTGCGGCTCCAACCGCAGGACTTCATTTTACAAAGGAATTGCTGGAAGAAATTGAACGGCGGGGAATTACCATTGCCAATGTAACCCTGCATGTGGGACTCGGCACATTCCGTCCGGTAAAAGAGGATAATATTTTAGACCATCATATGCATACGGAATCCTATCAGATACTGGAATCCGAGGCAAAGAAAATCAACGATACGAAAAAGAATGGCGGCAGGGTTATCTGCGTTGGAACTACCAGTTGCCGTACCGTGGAATCGGCGGCAGATGAAAACGGTATGGTACAGGCAAAGGAAGACGACACCAGTATTTTCATTTATCCGGGATATCAGTTTAAGGTGCTGGACGGTCTGATTACGAATTTCCATCTGCCGGAATCAACCCTTGTAATGCTGGTTTCCGCACTGGCAGGAAGGGAACATGTGCTGGCAGCATATAAGGAGGCTGTAAAGGAGAGATACCGTTTCTTTTCTTTTGGGGACGCTATGTTGCTGATTTAGCTCATTTTTCGTTATTTGTCAACTGAATATGTAAAGAGGAACCCCAGGGACTATATGGCTCCTGGGGTTCGTTTTGGAAAAATCAGGTTTGTGGCTGGTGGGATACTTACAGGTCGAGTTCTGCAAAATTGATAGCCAGGTCATCGTAAATGTTGACTTTGATGTTATCCTGGAAGGTATATGTGGTTACTTTAAAATTGTCTTTTTCCAGATAATAGACAAAAATGCTGTTCCGGGAAGAATCCACAATCCAGTATTCACGAACTCCGGCGTCCATGTAAAGGTTGAGCTTGCGTACATAGTCATGGCTGGAATTGCCGGGAGAAACGATTTCGATAATCCAGTCCGGTGCTCCGGTGCAGCCCCGGTCTGTGAGTTTGTTACGGTCGCAGATAACGCTGATGTCCGGTTCGACAATGGTTTTTCTGTCTTCTCTCAGTTTGACGGCAAATGGGGCAGGGTAAACTTTGCAGGAGCCGCCCTTGGATTTGATATATTGGCCGATGGCAAGGTGCAGCTCACTGAGTATGGTCTGGTGGATTCTGCCCGGGGCCGCCTGACTGTAGATGAGAGAACCGTCAATCAGTTCAGCCCGGACATTTTCTGGAAGATTGTAATAGTCTTCCTCGGTGTAGCAGTCTGTCTGTTTGGCTAATGGCATAATGGAACCCTCCTTTACGTGTTTTTTATATTGTATCACAAAGAGAAAAAAATGAAAACATAAAAAAGAGATTGATTCCTTATATAGAACGTGGTATGATTTTGGCTGAATAGTTACGAACTATACATAATTGTATAAGATAGTTACTGTAAAACGTATAGGAAACGGAATGACATCATTATTAATGCAAGGAGGATTTTTTTTATGACAAGAGAACAGTATGATGATATGATGGAGTTTGTCCAGGAGGACATTAATTCCATTACCGATTATCTGGAGGTAAATTATGATGATTTATCCGCAGAGGATATCCGTATGCTGTACCGTGTGTTTTTAGACGAGGAAACCGAGGAAGAAGAGAAAGAAGAAATGCACCGGGCACTGCTGGAAGCATTGTATGATATGGCAGAGGAACATCCGAAGGAGATGTTAAAGGCAGCCAGAAAAGTGCAGAATTATTTAGAAAAATAAGGAATACAGCGATAAAAGAAATTGCCAGGCGACCATAGCTGGCGAAAAAAGTGGAACAAGTCCCTCATGAAAGAAGGTCTTGTTCCACTTTTTTAGGGAAATGCTGATTAAAGCGTTTCCTCCGCCGGAGGCTTCTAAGGAAGCAATAAATTAATCAGTGCTTCCTTAGTTATCCCCGGACATAAATATGATATCCATTATTTTCTAATACAATTTTTGCTTTTGCTACGGCTTCCTTGTCGTAAAATTCAATCCGCAGTACTCCCTGTTCAAATTCCCGGTTATGGATGATTCCGATATTTTTGATACTGATGCCATGACTGGACAGCAGGGTTGCCAGCATGGCCAGTGCACCTGTTTCATCCCTGATATCCACATAGAGTTCGTATGGGGTAATAAGAATACCCTTTGCTTTTGCAGGAATGGAGCTGCGGTACTCACCGGCAGCATCAAACATGTGGTACAAATCTTCGTTTTTGTCCGAGAGAATCATCTGTTTTGCTTCTTCCAGAGAGTCCTGATACCGGGTCAGCATGGAGCAGATGCTTTCCTTATTGGACATACAGATGTGTTCCCAGATTTCCGGGGAAGAAGAAGCGATTCTTGTAATGTCCTTAAAACCTCCGGCAGCAAGGAGACGCATTTTCGGTTCCAGTACTCCGGCATTCTGAATCAGATTGACTAACTGCGCAGCGATGATATGCGGAACATGGCTGATGGCAGCAGTGATTTCATCGTGTTCCGCCGGGTCAAGAACAATAGGCAGAGCACCCATGGCTGTTACAAGGGAGATATAATCATTTAAAGCTTCCTTTGTTGTCTGGCTGGTTGGAGTCAGTATGTAATACGCATTTTCCAGAAGGAGAACGCTGGAATGTTCATATCCTGTTTTTTCAGAACCGGTCATTGGATGGCCGCCGATGAAGCAGTGTTCCAGACCAAGTTCTTTGACTTTTTCGTGAATGTTTCCTTTGACACTGCCAACATCCGTGAGCAGGCAGCCTGGTTTGATAATATCTTTTAATAAAGTCAGATAATCCAGATTTTTCTGCACCGGAGCGCAGAGAAAAATCATGGTGCACTCTGCCAGATCAGAAAGAGTGGTGGTAATATTATCCAGTACACCATCATGTAATGCGAGGGTCAGGGAGCGGGAAGGCTTTTCACTATATTGAAATGCAGTCAGGACAGGAGTTTCTTCTAATAATTCTTTTAAGGCGCGGGCAATGGAACCGCCGATTAAGCCGAAGCCGATAAATCCAAAATGTTTTGCAGACATAGGCTGCTCCTTTCTGTAACTTGTGAATGTTTTCTCTATATAAATATCATAACTGAATTTATTCTAGTTCAAAGTTACCGTTTTGTCAATACTACAATGCTTTAAAGCGTTGCGCTTTAAAGCGAGAATAACTTTAATTCCATGATTGAAAGAAAAGAAAAAGCATTGTATACTAAGGGAGAAATTTGAAAAAGAAGGAGAATACATATCTTCTTCCCGTAAAGTACATATTACGGATAGGAATAAATGGAGAGAGGGCGCTATGAAACAGTTTTTGGGAAAATTTATTGGAGACAAAAAGTTTTATAAGATGGTTCTGCTGATTGCGGTGCCAATTATGATACAGAATGGTATTACGAACTTTGTCAGTCTGCTGGACAATATTATGGTTGGACAGGTTGGTACAAATCAGATGTCCGGTGTTGCCATTGCAAACCAGTTGATTTTTGTCTACAATTTGTGTATCTTTGGTGGTATGTCCGGTGCCGGGATTTTTGGTGCCCAGTTTTATGGACAGGGGAATAATGACGGTCTGCGGTATGTGTTCCGGTTTAAACTGGTCGTAGGTTTTGTCATAACTGCCATTGCCACCGTTGTTCTGAGTATGTTTGGAGAGCCGCTGATTTCCCTGTATCTGGATGAAGGAAATACCGCTGCTGCCAATGCAGAAACACTGTACTATGCTATGGAATATCTGCGGGTTATGCTGATAGGGCTGATTCCTTTCGTCGTAGTGCAGATTTATGCCAGTACATTAAGGGAAACCGGAGAAGCAGTTCTGCCGATGGCTGCCGGAATTGCGGCAGTTGGTGTGAACCTGTTGTTGAATTACGTGTTGATTCTTGGTAACTGGGGTGCGCCACGGCTCGGTGTGGCAGGTGCTGCCATTGCCACTGTGACCGCCCGGTTTGTGGAATGTTTTATTGTCATACTCTGGACCCATTGCCATAAAAAGAGAAATCCATATATTGTGGGCGTTTATAAGAGTCTGGCAATTCCATCAGAGTTAATGGTGAAAATTATTAAAAAGGGGACTCCACTGCTAATTAATGAAGCGCTGTGGTCTCTTGGTATGGCAACCCTGCTGCAGTGTTATTCTGTCCGTGGCCTTGGGGTTGTAGCAGGCATGAATATTTCCAATACGATTGTCAACCTGTTCAATGTCACTTTCATGGCATTGGGAACTTCGGTTTCTATTGTGGTAGGCCGACTGCTTGGTGCCGGAAAGATGGAAGAGGCCAGGGACACCGACCGGAAGCTGATTGCCTTTTCCGTGGCAAGCTGTGTGGTGGTAGCGGCAGTAGCAATTGCACTGGCACCGCTGTTCCCGGAATTATATAAGACAGAAGCAGAGGTAAAGGAATATGCCAGAAACTTTATTGTGATTGCGGCGCTGTTTATGCCGCAGAATGCCTTTCTGCATGCGGCGTATTTTACCCTGCGTTCCGGTGGAAAGACAGTAATTACGTTTTTGTTTGACAGTGGGTTTATGTGGGCTGTGTCGATTCCGTTTGCTTTTGTACTCAGCCGGTATACCACGTTTCCAATCGAAGTGGTATATGCCCTGTGCCAGGGAATTGAGATTTTGAAATGTATTGTGGGTCTGATTCTGTTAAAGAAGGGTGTCTGGCTGAATAATATCGTTGATAATAAAGTGGAGCAGGTATAATTAGTATGACTGGTACAACGATCCCGAAATACCTGTGCGAGTTTCTGATAAAAAAGAAAACAGAGAGAAGAAGACCGCAGATGGCGGCAGAATGTGAGGAACTATGAAGGATTTTTTACCGATTTGCAGAGAGGATATGGAGAAACGCGGCTGGGAGGAATGTGATTTCGTGTATGTCATTGGTGATGCGTATGTGGACCACACTTCCTTTGGCCCGGCAATTATCAGCCGTGTGCTGGAAAGTCACGGTTATAAGGTGGGAATTATTTCCCAGCCGGACTGGAAGGATGAGAAAAGTATTACCATACTTGGAAAGCCGCGCCTTGGATTCCTTGTTTCCGGCGGAAATATGGATACCATGGTAAATCATTATACGGTGGCAAAAAAGCGCCGCCAGAACGATGCCTATACACCGGGCGGTGAGATTGGAAAGCGTCCTGACCGGGCAACGATTGTATACAGCAACCTGATTCGTAAAGTATATAAGCAGATGCCGATTATTATTGGTGGTATTGAGGCGTCCCTGCGCCGTCTGGGACATTATGATTACTGGAGTGACAAGGTAAAGCGTTCCATTCTGCTGGATTCCCAGGCGGACCTGATTTCCTATGGCATGGGAGAAAAGTCCATCGTGGAGATTGCGGATGCACTGAACAGTGGTCTGGATGTCAAAGACATTACCTTTATTAATGGGACAGTATATAAGACAAATTCCCTGGATTCCGTATATGATGCGCTGACTCTGCCGTCTTTTCCGGAAATTGTGGCAGACAAGCGGGTCTTTGCTCAGAGCTTTTACACCCAGTACTGCAACACGGACCCATTTTCCGGAAAGCGTCTGGTGGAGAAATATGCAGACAATGAATATGTCGTACAGAATCCTCCGGCAAAACCGTTGACCCAGGCAGAAATGGACCGGGTGTATGCCCTGCCGTACATGAGAAACTATCACCCAAGCTACGAGGAAAAGGGCGGTATTCCAATTATTCAGGAGCTGAAATTCAGCCTGGTGAGCAACCGTGGCTGTTTTGGAGGCTGCAGCTTCTGTGCCCTGACCTTCCATCAGGGAAGAATTATCCAGACCAGAAGCCATGAATCCATTATAGAAGAAGCGAAAGCATTCCAGTGGGATCCGGATTTTAAGGGGTATATTAATGATGTAGGAGGACCGACCGCCAATTTCCGTGCTCCTGCCTGCAAAAAACAGCTGACGAAGGGTGTCTGCCCGAACAAGCAGTGTCTGTTCCCAAAACCATGCAGCAACATGGAAGTGGACCATTCCGATTATTTAAAGCTTTTAAGAAAGCTGCGTGAACTGCCAAAGGTAAAGAAAGTGTTTATTCGTTCCGGTATCCGGTTCGATTACCTGATGGCAGATAAGGACGATACGTTTTTTAAGGAGCTTTGTGAGCATCATATCAGCGGACAGTTAAAAGTGGCACCGGAGCATATTTGTGATGAAGTGCTGTCCATGATGGGCAAACCGGAAAACTCTGTTTATGAGGCATTTATTAAAAAGTATAAGCAGACCAATGCAAAGCTTGGCAAGGAGCAGTACGTGGTGCCGTACCTGATGTCTTCCCATCCGGGCTCTACCATTAAGGAGGCAGTAAAACTGGCGGAATATCTGCGTGACCTTGGCTATATGCCGGAGCAGGTGCAGGATTTTTACCCGACACCATCTACGATTTCCACCTGTATGTATTACACCGGGCTGGACCCACGTACCATGAAGGAGGTGTATACACCAAAGTCACCTCATGAAAAAGCAATGCAGCGTGCCTTGATTCAGTACCGCAATCCGAAGAATTATGATCTGGTTCTGGAGGCACTGACGCTGGCTGGCAGAGAGGACCTGATTGGGTATGAGAAACGGTGTCTGATTCGTCCGAAGGAAGGACGGGGCTATGGTGGAAACTATAATGGGAAAGGAGTTTCCCATGGCAGCAGTGCAGGCAGACAGTCTTCCAGCAAAACAGGCAGGGGAAATCATGGAAGTCAGGGAAACAGAAGTGGTGCAGCAAAGGCCGGAGTAAAGAATACCGGCAGTAAAACAGAAACTCAAAAGAAGAAAAAAACAATACGGAATGTGCATAAAAAGAAATAATAAAAAAGTAAAATACCGGGATTTTTACAGGAAATATTATGGAAAGCCTGTTGGAATCCCGGTAATTTTCATTATGGAAATATGTTTATAGTGAGTAGTGTACTCCCAGCTCCCAGAACGCCACCGCACTGGCTGCTGCCACATTTAAAGAATCTACGCCGTGTGCCATGGGAATCATTACGGTGTAATCACAGGCGGCAATGGTACTGTCTGCCAGACCGTCTCCTTCGGTTCCAAGAACAATGGCGAGTTTTTCTGCGGCTGCAAGGCGTGGGTCATCAATGGCAGCAGAGTCATTTTTTAAAGCCATGGCAGTTGTAGTAAATCCGAGCCTTTTTAAGGTAGTAATATAAGAAGTTTCTTTATTTGCCGGAAGATAAGTCCACGGAATCTGAAATACCGTTCCCATGCTGACGCGGCTGGCTCTGCGGTACAGTGGGTCACTGCACCCATTGGTGAGCAGAACGGCGTCCATACCAAGAGCCGCAGCAGAGCGGAAAATGGCTCCAATGTTGGTTGGGTTCATGACATTTTCCAGAACGACAATGCGGCGGGCACTCTGACAGAGTTCTTCCACAGTTGGAAGTGCCGGACGGTGCATGGCGCAGAGCAGTCCCCTTGTCAGCTGGAATCCGGTGAGTTTTGTTAAAATATCAAAGGGGGCAGTGAACACCGGGATATCACCACAGCGGGCAATGATTTCTTTTGCTTCTTTTTCTATCTGGTCATGCTCCACAAGAATAGAAAGAGGAATACAGCCGGAATTTAAGGCACGCTCAATCACCTTTGGGCTCTCTGCAATAAAAAGTCCCGGTGCAGGTTCAAAGAGGTGCAACAGCTGGGATTCCTTAAGGCGGGCATAGATATCAAGCTCCGGGGCGTTGAAGTCGGTAATTTCAATAATCGTTGGCATAGGGTTCTCCTTGTAGTGGTTTTTTCAGCAACAACAAAACAGCCCCTGCGTTAAGAAGGAACTTAACAGCAGGAGCTGCTTTTTGTGTCATAGGAACGTATGTCCTACGTGTGTTTCTGAACTGTGTAAAAGCTATCCGTATATGGTTTACGGCTGCTTGCCGATGTAAGCTAAGATACCACCGTCAACGTAAAGGATATGACCATTTACGAAG
>JAGBBW010000064.1 GCA_017938285.1 Lachnospiraceae bacterium | reverse complement strand
CCTCGATAATATTGTTTGGGGTCGATGCCCCTGCTGTAATACCTACACTACGGAATGATTTAAACAAGTTTAAATCAAGGTCACTGAGTTTCTGTATGAAGTAAGTATTTACACATTTCTGTTTTGATATCTCATACAACTTACGTGTATTTGAACTATGCAGACCGCCGATGACAACCATCGCCTCCGATTCCTGCGCCAGAAGGCTTGTTTCCTTTTGCCGTTCTTCGGTTGCACTGCATATCGTACTTAAAACAATTATATCATACCTCTTTTTTTCAATAATTTCAACTAAATCTTGAAATTTCTTGCTATTAAATGTCGTCTGCGCCACGACACACACTTTTTCACCGGGCTTAATTTCCAGTTTTTGTACCATTTCTGGTGTTTCTACCACAGAAACTGGTCCATTGCACCATCCGATGATTCCCTGCACCTCCGGATGCTCTTCACTTCCTATCACGATAATGTGGCGACCACTGTTGCTCTGCTCTGCCACAATCCGGTGGATTTTTTTTACAAACGGACAGGTGGCGTCTAAAATTTCATGTCCGCTGTCCTGCATTTCTTCAAATTCTGCCTTGGAAACTCCATGGGAACGGATAATTATTGTTCCCGGTGGAACACGGTTCCATTCCTCTTTACTGGAAACAATTTTTACACCTTTTTTTTCCAGTGAGGCAGTTACCTCTTCATTATGAATAATCGGTCCATACGTATATACTTTTTTCCCGGACGCTGCCTGCTGCTCTGCCAGTTCCACGGCACGCTTCACGCCAAAACAGAATCCGGCAGTCTTTGCTACTTTTACTTTCATGTCTGCCTTGTCCTTATTCTCCGGTTTTTTCTGCAACGATACGCTGCATTGCTTCCACCACTTCTTCAATGGACAGACTGGAAGTATCCAGTTCCACGGCATCTTCCGCTTTCTTTAACGGAGAAACCTCACGGGTCATGTCACGGTAGTCTCTCTCTTCAATTTCCTTTTGAAGCTGGGCAAGGTCACATTCCATGCCTTTTGCCGTAAGCTCATCATAGCGTCTCTTTGCCCGGACTGCGGAAGAAGCGGTCAGATAAATCTTCACCTCAGCATTTGGAAGCACTACGGTGCCGATATCCCTGCCGTCCATAACAACACTTGTTTTTTCTGCAAGCGCTTTCTGCAGCTCTACCAGTTTTGTGCGGACTGCTGTATGGACTGACACTGCGGAAGCCATCACACCAGCCTCCGGTGTGCGGATAAAACCGTTGACATTTTCTCCGTTCAGATATACTACCTGCTCCCCGTTTTCATAAGCAAGGGATACCTCGATATTGTCCAGCTCTTTTTCAACAGCGGCTGCATCCGTTCCATCCATCCCTTTGCGGGAGCAGTACAGACCAATGGCACGGTACATGGCACCTGTGTCAACATACACCATATTTCTGTCCTTCGCCAATGCCCTTGCTATGGTACTTTTTCCGGCTCCTGCCGGTCCGTCAATCGCAATGTTAATCTTTTTCATCTGCAATCTCTCCTTGATCATTTTTTAAATTTTAACAACTTTTTTGTGATTCCCTATATTTTTTAATAGACCGCACTACCTGCAGCATATCCCGTAGACCAGGCAATCTGCAGATTAAAACCGCCTGTCATGGCGTCCACGTCCAGCACCTCTCCGGCAAAATAAAGCCCGGAAACCAGCTTGGATTCCATGGTGGACGGAACAATTTCTTTTACGGAAATACCTCCCTTGGTAATCACTGCCTCTTTGTAATCCCGAAGCCCTGTCACATGCATGGTCAGATGCTTTAACAGATAACCTAACTGTCTTCGCTCTTCTTTAGAAATGGCATTCACTTTCTTTTCCGGATCGATTCCGGAAAGTTCCACTATAACCTCTATCATACGCTGTGGAAGAAGTTTGTCCAGTGAATTTTTAAAACTTTTATTTTTTGCTGCTTCAAAATCAGATAACAGTCTGGCATCCAGTTGTTCTTCCGTCAGGGCCGGCTTTAAATCCACCTGGACTACCGGCAGTTCATGCCCTTTTAGCAGTTCCTCCGCTGTATAACTGCTGGCACTGAGCACCAGGGGACCGCTGATGCCAAAGTGGGTAAACAGCATTTCTCCCATGTCGGAATACAGTACCTTTTTTCCCTGTAACAACTTTAATTCGATATTTTTTAATGTAAGTCCCATCAGACGTGGTGCAAACTCTTCTTTTATATTCAGTGCAACCAGCGAAGGCGAAAGCTTCGTCACGGTATGTCCCAGTTGTTTTGCAAAACGGTAACCGTCACCAGTAGAACCGGTACTCTGGTACGACAGTCCCCCGGTAGCAACAATACAGGCATCCGCCGTCATGGAGTCATTCTTTGTGCCATATACGATTTTCTGAAACCGTCCATCCTCTGCCACCACCTGTTTCACTTCCGTATTCAGGTAAATCCGGACTCCCAGTTGTTCCAGATAACGCTGTAATACCCTGATAACATCCGAAGAATGGTCCGACTGTGGGAATACCCTCATGCCCCGCTCTGTTTTTATTTCAAGACCAATGCGCTCAAAAAAATCCATAACTGCCATATTATCAAATGCACTGAAGGCACTGTATAAAAATCTCGGATTGGTTACAATCTGTTTCATTAAGTCTTCCATGTCACAGGCATTGGTAATATTGCAGCGTCCTTTTCCTGTAATGAACAGCTTCTTGCCCAGTTTTTCATTTTTTTCAAAGAGATGAACTTCATTTCCGTTTTCTGCGGCAGCTATGCCGGCCATCATACCGGCAGCACCACCTCCTACAATGATTACTCTGCTCATATATCATCCTCACTTTTGCACTTATCTGCTTTTGAAAGCAGGCTTCTTCCCTCCACTCTGTGGATTTATCAAGGCTCTCATCTCGAAAATCCTTCGGATTTTTCTCGATGAGGGACTGCGTCCGAAAGAGAAAGGTCAGTCCTTGCTTTTGAAAGCAGGCTT
>JAGBBW010000063.1 GCA_017938285.1 Lachnospiraceae bacterium | reverse complement strand
TGACAAGCCTGATGGCTTTTTATGCATATTAAGCGATAGTATTAACAGCCTTAGTGAGTCTGGATACCTTTCTAGCAGCTGTGTTCTTGTGGAAGATTCCCTTAGCAGCAGCCTTGTCGATAGCAACAACAGCTTCTGTTAAAGCAGCAGTAGCAGCAGCCTTATCGCTCTGTGCAACAGCAGTCTCAACCTTCTTTACTAAAGTCTTAATCTTAGACTTGATCATCTTGTTTCTTAAAGTCTTAGCTTCGATAACCTTGATTCTCTTCTTAGCAGATTTAATGTTAGCCAATGAAAACACCTCCAATGCAATAATCTTTTTTTCTCTTGCATGATCCTGCTTTAGTGAAACAGGACACGGACGTTTCACTAAAAACATACTTCATCATAATAATCCAAAAAAATAAAAAAGTCAAGTCCTCTTTTTCATTATTCTGAAGTATTTTTTTCAGAAGCTGTTACATACTATATATACTACGGGATTTTATGACGTAGCGTTGCGTTTATGGAACAGGTAGGAAAGGCAGTACAGGAAGAAAAAAATGTATTGCAGAAAGAGGGAAGAATGCAGAACTGGAGAAGTGATTTAATTATAGAAGCTTCCGCTTTGGAGGCAGGGACTGTATTACAAAAAGATCAGGTTCCGGGCAGTCCGGTGGAAATTTCCGGTGTGGCAGTGAAGGAAACCTGGAATCAGGAACGGTCCATAAAGGTGACGGTGGTACAGGTGCGGAATGAAGAGGGAGCCAGGGCAATGGGGCGTCCGGCAGGCACCTACATTACCATAGAAATTCCGGATCTGCTGTCGGAAGAAGAATCGTTAAAGGAAACAGCAGAGCAGGAAGTGAAAAAACAGTTATCAGAACTGATCAAAGGAAAGAAGACCGGACATATCCTGGTGGTTGGTCTGGGAAACCGGGAAGTAACGGCAGATGCCGTAGGTCCGCTGACGGTAGACCAGCTGCTGGTGACAAGACATTTGTTTCAGGAGCCCGCAGTGGGGGCGGCGGTAAAGAAAAAATACCGGAAAGTCAGTGCCATTGTGCCGGGGGTGATGGCGCAGACCGGGATGGAAACGATGGAACTGATCCGGGGGATTGTGGAGGAAACAGAGCCGGATATGGTAGTGGTGGTTGATGCACTGGCAGCCAGAAGTCCGAAGCGTCTGAATACAACCATCCAGATGACAGATACCGGAATCAGCCCGGGAGCCGGAGTGGGAAATAACCGGAAGGAGCTGAATGAGAAAAGTCTTGGCTGTCCGGTCATTGCCATAGGAGTTCCGACAGTACTGGATGCGGTGACTATTGCCAGGGAAGAAGTGGCAGAAGAGGTGAAACATCTGTTTGTTATGCCGAGAAATATTGACAGTTCCGTGGAATATGTCAGTGAACTGGTGGCAGGCGGAATCAATGGAATCATCAGAGTAGAAGAGCAGCAGGCAGAATGTGAAGGGAGGAGTTGTTTTGAACAGACTGAAAAGACGGAGCAGGAAGCTTCAGGCAAGGATGTATGCGTCACTTCCAAAGGATGAGAGTATGTTTAAGCTGGAACTGGTTTTTCTCATGCTGGCTGCCCTGATACTGGTGCAGAAGCTGCCGGGAGGACAGAGGCAGACGGAACAGGCAGTCAGTACTTTCGTCTGGGAAACCGGACAGCAGGCAGAGGACGAGCCGGAGGAGAGGAATGGTTTAAAGATACAGTTTGTTTCAGGAAATAAGGACATTTTAGAGCAGGAAGTGGTACTGATTCAGCTGCCGGAGAAAGCAGGGACTGCTGCATCCGGCAGTATTACAGATGCAGCGGAAACAGAAGAAGTCCGGCTGACAGAGAATACAGGAACGTCCGGGTCGGTGGAAGAGGAGGAAACACCACAGAATGTGGCAGCTTCCGGCACCATGCTGACCTCCATGTTTTCTCCGGTCTGTTATCCGGCATTGAAGGATATTATCGGGAAAAAATATTTTAAAGAAGACCTGACACGGCTGGACTACTTAAGGGACACCTTTTACATAGTAAACAGCACAACAAGAATGACAGAAGAAGAATTTGATGTGGAATATTTTCTGGAAGCTGATTTATCGGTGGAAAAATCGGAAGAACCCCAGATTCTGATTTACCATACCCATGCTTCGGAAGGCTTTGCTGACAGCCGCCCCGGAGTAACCGAAGATACGGTCATTGGGGCAGGGGATCTGCTGGCACAGTTCCTGGAGGAAAAGTATGGCTATAATGTCATTCATGATACCACGGTATTTGATATGAAAAATGGAAAGGATAACCGCAGCTATGCGTACAACGATGCGCAGCCCCATATTATGGCGCTGTTAGAGAAATATCCAACGATTGAGGTGGTAATTGACCTGCACCGGGACGCCGGAGATAAGAGAGTGACTACCATTGATGGAAAAAAGGTGGCAAAGGTTATGCTGTTTAACGGACTCTGCCGGACGACCCAGGGAAAACTGGTGAACCAGACCAATGAAAATCTGGCAGATAATCTGGCATTCAGCTTCCAGATGAAACTAATCGGGGATGAAATGTATCCGGGGCTTATGCACCGCATCTTTTTAAAAGATTACCGGTATAATATGCATTTGATGGAACGGTATCTGCTGATTGAGCTTGGAACCAACATGAATACGGTGGAGGAGGCGAAAAATGCCATGGAGCCTCTGGCAGATGTTCTGGCACAGGTACTGGGCGGAGAAAATTGATATTTACCACAGAGCGTTTTGCCTGTATTCAGTAGGGGTCAGTCCGACATATTTTTTGAAAATGCGGCTGAAGTAGTTCTGGTCACTGTAGCCACAGTTCCAGGAGATTTCTCCAACCGGCAGGGTACTGTTTTTCAACAGCAGCTGTGCTTTTTGGAGACGAAGACTGGTAATGTACAGACTGGGTGATTTGGAAAAGGCGGACTGAAACAGACGGTGGAACTGCCGTTCAGAATAGCCGGACAGATGGGCTAAATCTGCAAGGCTGATATTGCAGCAATAATTTTTTTCTATGTAGGCAACTGCAGTGGCCAGCTTTACCACATCGCTGGAGTGGTCTTTACCATAGTCCTGATAGAGGCGGGAAAGTATAGTACACAGCTGGATGAACTTTGCATAAAGCAGGGTCTGCCAGCTGTCTTTTTTTTCTGTATGTTCATAAATCATTTCTGCCAGCAGTTTTCTGATGGAAGTAAAATCCTCTGGTTTGAGATGCAGACGGCTGCAGAAGTGATGATTCTGGGCATAGTAAGGTTCTAAGATAAAAAGTGCCTGAAAACCAGCATTCTGGCGGATGTGGAGCAGGTGTTCAAACATTACCTCAGGGCGGAACATGATATTACATATTTTAAAGTTTTCGGCATCTGTATAGCTGTGATGGGTATATTTGTCCAGGATAAAAACATCTCCTTCGGTAATGGGATAGGCGTCATGTTCCACAATCTGATAAGCGGAACCTTCCAGAACAACAACCAGTTCGGAAAAATCTTTATGTCCGTGAAGCAGGCATTCTTTGTCATGGAAGCCATATTGAATAAAAAAAGGAAAATCATCAGTTTCAGTAAAATCACTTAGTTTGAATTCGTACATAGGCACCTCATATTATTTCCGATTTGTGCTAAGAAAAGTCGGTTTTGGTCTAATTATTCGCACGGTTATTATGGTAATATTGTACTGCATTAAAGTTGCAAAATCAACAAATTATTTGAAAAAGGAGAATTGTCATGAAATATAATAATCCTGTGATTAAAGGATTCTATCCTGATCCCAGCGTATGTTATGCCAATGGAAAGTACTATCTTGTATCCAGTTCTTTTCAATACTTTCCCGGAGTTCCCTTGTTTGAGAGTGAAGATTTAGTCAACTGGCGTCAGATTGGACATGTACTGACTAGAAAATCCCAGGTTATGCTTGAGAAAATAAACAGCTCCGGCGGTGTATTTGCGCCGACTATCCGTTACAATGATGGCCGCTTTTATATGGTGACCACTAATGATACTACTCATGAAAATTTCTATGTTTATACTGATGATATTTATGGAGAATGGTCCGAACCAGTTACAGTGAAGCAGGATGGCATTGACCCTTCTCTGTTGTTTGATGGGGGACATGTATATTTTATGAGCAATGGAACGGATGACAACGGTGTGAGTGGTGTTGTCCAGTGCGAAATTGACATTGCCACAGGAAAGAAACTTTCTGCCAGCCGCTGCATCTGGAAGGGGTCTGGTGGACGTTTTCTGGAAAGTCCGCATATGTATCACATCAAAGATACCTACTATCTGATGGCGGCGGAGGGTGGAACGGAATATGGACATATGATTACGTATGCAAAGTCAGATTCTGTATGGGGACCTTTTGTGGATTACCCTTGCAATCCGGTGCTGACCAACCGTAATAAAGCTCCATATATTATTCAGGGAATTGGTCATGGCGATTTAATCCAGAAGCAGAATGGAGACTGGTACATTATGTGTCTTGGTTTCCGTCAGATACATATGTGGCGCACCTATCATATTCTGGGCAGGGAAGTGTTCCTGGTTCCGGTAAAATTTGGTGAGGATGGATGGTTCACTGCTGGAAATGACGGTACAGCGGAACAGGAATATGAAATTGCTGGTGATTTTGTCCAGAAGGAAAAGAAAACCTACACTTTTGAAAATACAGACTGGAATATTGACTGGTGTTATTTACGTCATCCGGTTATGGAAAATTATGAACTTACGCAGGGAAAAGCGGTTTTGCATGGAAGCGACATTACATTAGACTGTGTGGATTCCCCTACTTTCCTTGGAATCCGTCAGCGTGACTTTCATATGAAGCTCGTGGTTAATGTGGCACTTGATGAGGGTGAGGCAGGAGTTACAGTTTATTCCTGTGAAAATGAACACTATGACATTGCAGTCCGCAAGGCGGCCGGCAGAAATGAATATGAAGTTGTACTGAAGCTGAATATTGGTGATATTAAGCATGAGCAGAAGATAGTTGGAATTTCGTCTGCGGAAGCATGTCTGTGTGTGGACTGTGATGGAAATTTTTATCATTTTAGTGTCATTTCCAGGAATACAGAAACTATTGGAGAGACATTGCCGGTTGTGCTTGGAAGTGCACAGACGAAATATGTATCCAAGGAAGTTTCCGAAGGCTTTACCGGCGTGGTGCTGGGGTTGTATGCTGTGGGAAGAAACAGAGCAGAATTTACGAACTTTAATGTTACTTATACCATGAATCAGGAGGATATATGTGATGAAAAAGAATATTTCTGAACTTAAGGCCTTTTATCCTGGTCTGAGTATATGCTATGCAGACAAAAAATACTATCTGGTATCCACTTCTTTTCAATACTTTCCCGGAGTTCCTTTGTTTGAAAGTGCTGACCTGGTCAAATGGCATCAGATTGGACATGTGCTGACCAGAGAGTCCCAGCTCAGGGTTGAAAATATAAGCAGGTTTGGAGAAATATTTTCCCCGGATATCTGTTACAATAAAGGGCGTTTTTATATGGTGATTACCAATGATACGACCCATGAAAATTTTTATGTTTACACCGATGATATTTATGGAGAATGGTCTGACCCGGTTACAGTGAAGCAGAAGGGCATGGACCCATCTTTGTTCTTTGATGGGGATCAAGTTTATTTTATGAGTAGTGGAACGGATGAGAACGGTGAAACAGGTATTGTTCAATGTGAAATAGATATTACCACAGGAGAAAAGCTTTCACAAAGCAAGTGTATCTGGAAGGAGCAAAGGGGACATTTGCTGGAAAGTCCGCATATGTATCGTGTCGGTGATTTTTATTATTTGATGGCTACAGAAGGCTGTGCAGAATATGGTCGCAAGAGTATTTATGCAAAGTCAGATTCTGCCTGTGGGTCATTTACGAATGCTTCGTCTAATCCGCTTTTAACAAAATATAATAAGGCATCGTCTATGTTTCAAAACATTGGTCACGGTGATCTGGTTCAGAACGAAAACGGAAACTGGTATTTTATTTGTCTGGGGTTTCGTCGGATGCATATGTGGTGGGCTGATCACATTCTGGGACGGGAGGTGCTGCAGATTCCGGTGGTCTTTCATGAAGATGGCTGGATTTGTACAGAAAATGACAATATAGTGGAAAATGTCATATGACAGAAAATGTAAAAATAGAAGATGAGAAAGGTGATAGCAGTATGAAAAAAATAGTTATAGTGATGTTACTAATATTGATGTTATTGGAAGGATGTTCCTCTACAGAAAGTGCAGAGCCAATCGAAAATTCGGTAAATAATTCGACACCGGAGCCGACAGCAACACCGACTCCAATCCCAACCCCAACCCCGGATCGCTTTGATGTAGTGGATGCAGCCACTGCCCAGGAGTATGTGAATCAGATGGGGTTTGGCTGGAATCTCGGAAATTCACTGGATTCATATAACTGTACCTGGTTAAGTGACCATATGGCTTATGAAACTGCCTGGGGAAATCCGAAGGTAGTACAGAAGCTGATTACTTACATAAAGTCGGAAGGATTTGATACCATCCGCATTCCTGTATCGTGGGAGGATCATCTGGAGTCAGATGGAACTATAAAAGCAGACTGGATGGATCGGGTTCAGGAAGTGGTAGACTGGTGCGTGGAGGAAGATTTATTTATCATCCTGAATATCCACCACGAAGGGGACTGGCTGTTAAAGGCTTCCACTGATTATGAAGGAACCATGGAATTATATAAAAAAATATGGAATCAGATTGCAGGGGAATTTGGTGATTATAATGAAAAACTGATTTTTGAGTCCATGAATGAAATCGGTTTTGATGACCTTGGTACGGAAAAAGGCTGCGAACTGATTAGTAAAATTAACGCAGAGTTTGTGGAATTGATTCGTAATTCCGGAAAGAGAAATGGAGAGCGTTATTTGTTATTAGCAGGCTATTGGACAGATATTGACCGTACCTGTACGGATGAGTATACAGTACCAGAGGATGACCGGATTATGGTATCGGTACATTATTATTCTCCGTCAACCTTTGCTATAGCGGACAAGACATCTACCTGGGGGTATCGCGAAACATGGGGTACGGAAGAAGATTTTAAAGAAATGAAGAATTTGTTTGAAAAGCTGAAGAAAAAATTTATTGATAATGGAATTCCTGTAATTGTTGGCGAATATGGTGCGGCTGTAAAGGATAAGGATGAAGCCAGTAGAATTCTATGGTTTGAAAGTGTGGCGAAGTCCTGTGTGGAATATGGCTGCTGTCCGGTGATGTGGGATAATGGAGAGGTTATCAACCGATATGCATATACATGGAAGACAGAAGAACTTGGAGAAGTAATGCGGTCCCTGATGTCAGAATAGAAGAAAAACGCCATGCAGAACCAGTTGTCAGCTTGACATATCTTTCAGAATCAGTTACTATCAAATGTGCATAAAACTAAGGTAAAGTATCAAGAATTTTTACGATAGTAATGAATGGAAATCTTTACTACAATAAAAAAAGTGAAGATTACCAGAAATGGAGGGAATACATGGCAGTTATTGACCAGAGCAAAATCAGAAATTTCTGTATTATTGCACACATCGACCACGGAAAATCTACCCTGGCGGACCGCATTATTGAAAAGACAGGTCTGCTTACCAGCAGGGAAATGCAGGCACAGGTGCTTGACAACATGGAGCTGGAAAGAGAACGTGGTATTACCATCAAGGCGCAGACCGTACGTACCATTTATAAGGCAAAGGATGGAGAGGAATATATCTTCAACCTGATTGACACTCCGGGACACGTGGATTTTAACTATGAAGTTTCCCGAAGCCTGGCAGCCTGTGAAGGCGCAATTTTAGTCGTGGATGCTGCCCAGGGTATTGAGGCACAGACTCTGGCAAACGTATATCTTGCCATTGACCACAATCTGGATGTCATTCCGGTCATTAACAAGATTGACCTGCCAAGTGCGGAACCGCAGCGTGTCATTGCGGAAATCGAGGATGTCATCGGTCTGGAAGCAGAGGACGCACCGCTGATTTCGGCAAAAAATGGTCTGAATATTGAGGATGTTCTGGAAGCAATCGTGCAGAAGGTTCCTGCTCCGAAGGGAGATGCGGAAGCTCCGTTACAGGCGCTGATTTTTGACTCGATTTATGATTCTTATAAGGGCGTTATTGTATTCCTGCGTGTGATGGAAGGTACTGTAAAAAAAGGCACCAAGATCAAAATGATGGCGACCGGAGCTACGGCAGAAGTAGTAGAGCTTGGTATTTTTGGACCGGGTCAGTTCCTTCCGTGTGAAGAACTGTCTGCCGGTATGGTAGGCTATATTACCGCCAGCTTAAAGAATGTAAAGGACACCCGTGTGGGTGATACTGTGACGGATGCGAACCGTCCGTGTGCAGAGCCGCTGCCGGGCTATAAAAAGGTAAATCCGATGGTTTACTGTGGTATGTATCCGGCGGATGGTGCCAAGTACCCGGATCTGCGTGACGCTCTGGAAAAATTGCAGTTAAATGACGCTTCCCTGCAGTATGAGCCGGAAACCTCCATTGCGTTAGGTTTTGGCTTCCGCTGTGGTTTCCTTGGACTTCTTCATCTGGAAATTATTCAGGAACGTCTGGAGCGTGAGTACAACTTAGACCTGGTAACTACAGCACCGGGTGTTATTTATAAGGTTTACAAGACCGATGGCGAAGTAATTGACATCACCAATCCGTCCAATCTGCCGGACCCATCGGAAATTGAACACATGGAGGAACCAATGGTTTCTGCGGAAATCATGGTGACTACTGAGTTTGTCGGAGCGATTATGACTTTGTGCCAGGAACGCCGTGGTGTATATCTTGGCATGGAATACATGGAGCAGACCAGAGCACTGCTTCGTTATGAACTGCCATTGAATGAAATTATTTATGATTTCTTTGATGCTTTAAAGTCCCGTTCCAAGGGCTATGCGTCCTTTGACTATGAGTTAAAGGGTTATGTTCCGTCCAATCTGGTGAAGCTGGACATTCTGATTAACAAGGAAGAAGTGGATGCCCTGTCCTTTATCGTGCATGCAGACACTGCTTATGAGCGGGGCCGCAGAATGTGCGAACGCTTAAAGGATGAGATTCCGAGACACCTGTTCGAAATTCCGATTCAGGCAGCCATCGGAAGCAAGATTATTGCCAGAGAAACTGTAAAGGCGATGCGTAAGGATGTACTTGCCAAGTGTTACGGCGGTGATATTTCCCGAAAGAAGAAGCTTCTGGAAAAGCAGAAGGAAGGTAAGAAACGTATGAGACAGGTCGGCAACGTGGAGATTCCGCAGAAGGCCTTCATGAGCGTTCTGAAGCTGGACGAGGATTAGAAAATGTTTTTTTGGAAAAAGAAAAAAGCAGAACCGAAGAAGCCGCTGGGCCTGTATGTGCACATACCGTTCTGCGTAAAGAAGTGCAGTTATTGTGATTTTTTATCGGCTCCTGCGGATGACGCCACGAAAAAACGTTATGTGGATGCTCTCTGTAAGGAGATTCAGGGGTATAAAGAACTGACGAAGGAGTACGGGCTTGCTACTGTATATTTTGGCGGCGGCACACCGTCGGTTCTGGAGGTTTCCCTTATCGGGCAGCTGCTGGAAACCATTCAGAAGAATTTTACGCTGGATATGCAGAGGGCAGAGATTACGATGGAGGTCAATCCCGGAACGGTGACACCGGACAAGCTGGCACAGTATCGTTCGATGGGGATTAACCGTTTAAGTATCGGTGTCCAGTCGGCAAAGGAAAAGGAGCTTGCCCTGCTTGGAAGAATCCATTCCTTTGCAGATGCCAGGAATACAGTGCAGTGGGCGAGAGAGGCCGGGTTTGATAATATCAGCCTGGATGTGATTTCAGCCCTGCCGGGACAGAGTTTTTCAGATTATCAGGAAAATCTGGAAGCGATTCTTGCCCTGGAACCGGAGCATATTTCTTCCTATAGTCTGATTATTGAAGAAAAAACACCATTTTATGACTGGTATGCGGAAGGAAAGGAAAAAGAAGCAGACCTTCCGGATGAGGAAACCGACCGTGCCATGTACGTTTATACAAAGGAACGTCTGGCTGAAGCGGGATATGAACGGTATGAAATTTCAAACTATGCAAAGCCGGGCTTTGAGAGCCGCCACAATTCTTCCTACTGGACAGGACAGGAGTATCTTGGTGTGGGTCTGGGGGCATCTTCTTTGTTTACCAATGCAAGATACCACAATGAAACAGACCTTCTGACCTATGTGGAAGAAACGGAAGCGGGAAAAGATGTCCGCCGGGAAATCGAGCGTCTTGTGGAAGCAGAAAGAATGGAGGAATTCATGATTCTGGGACTGCGCCGGATGTGCGGTATCAGCCGGATGGAATTTCAGAACCGCTTCGGACGGCCGCTGGAAACGGTTTATGGAAGTGCATTGAAGAAACTGAAAGTACAGGGGTTAATCACTGTGGAAGGAGACCGGGTGGCACTGACGGAAACAGGAATTGATGTCAGCAATCAGGTGTTCGTGGAATTTGTACCGGAAGAATTTGTACGGAGATAGGACAATGTAAGCCAGGTTATGTGTGAACAGTGCCTTTACAGAAGAGATTATGTGTGAACATACTTCTGTTATTAAGGATTCTTACAGACAGGACAGCATTTGCTGATGGTCTGTTCAGAATATAAACACAGTATTTTGTGTAAAAAAGAGGAGGACATGTTACTATGAGAAAATCGATGAAGAAGCTGGCAGCACTGCTTCTTTCTGCTACCTTGTGTACTGGTTTGTTCGCAGGATGTGCCGGAGAGAATACCGCAGACAATACGCCAACACCAACCACAAAGACAGAGCAGCCGGCAGATCCGACCGCAACCATGGCACCAACAGAGGCACCGGCAGACCCGACGGCAGCCACAGAGCCTACCGCGGCACCGGAACCAACCGCAACTACAGCGCCAACCGAGGCACCAGTACCGGAAACCGATGCCCTGTCCACCTATTTAAAGGATTTGAATGCCATTGAAGTGACAGAACTTATGGGTAATGGTATCAACCTTGGCAACACCATGGAAGCATATGGACGTGCTACATACGGTGTAGGTGCGGATACTTCCAAATATGAAACAACCTGGGGACAGCCTGTAACCACACAGGAAATGGTAAATGGTATGAAGGCAGCCGGTTTTGATACCCTGCGTGTTCCTGTGGCATGGACCAACGCCATGAACTACGAAGACGGTGATTACACCATCAACCAGTCCTATCTGGACCGTGTCGGTGAAATTATTGACTATGCGATTAATGCAGATATGTTTGTTATTGTCAATGACCACTGGGACGGCGGCTGGTGGGGAATGTTCGGTTCTGCGACCGAAGTAACCAGAAACGCTGCCATGGATATGTACATAGAGATGTGGACTCAGATTGCCGAAGAGTACGGCGACAGGTCCTACAAGCTGATTTTCGAATCCGGTAATGAAGAACTGGGCAACCGTCTGAATGACAAGGATGTCTGTGCGGATTCCGGTTCCCTTTCTGAAGATGAGTGCTATGCAACAGCCAACAAAATCAACCAGGCTTTCGTTGACACCATCCGGAGTACCGGCGGCAACAATGCGGACCGTTTCCTTCTGATTGCCGGTATTAATACTAACATCGCAAATACCTGTGATGCCAGATTCCAGATGCCAACAGATACGGTGGAAGACAAGCTGCTGCTTTCCGTACATTATTATGACCCATCCAATTACTGCATTTTCACCAGCGTGGAAGACTGGGGAACAAAGCAGGAGTACCAGTATATGAATGATACCCTTGCCATGCTTAAACAGTTTACGGAGCAGGGCGTTGGTGTGGTTATCGGTGAATGGGGTGTTCTGTTTGAGGGTGATGGTGTAAAGAATAACAGAACCGCTTACATGGAAAACTATCTGGATAACTGTGATCTTTACGGCTATTGTCCGGTTCTCTGGGACTGCAATAATTTATATAACAGATATAACTGTGCAGTCATTGATGAATATAAGGATTTCTTTACCGTAAGAACATACGAAGCACAGTCTGCAACACCAAAAGCTGATTTACAGGCAAAGGCACAGGCAGACATTGCGGCAGCAACCGAAGCAGCACCGGAGGCAGAAGCCCTGGCAGCAGATGAAGCAGTAGCCTGGATTATGTATACCTCCAGTGACTGGGGCACCAGCTACAGTGTAGGTGATATCTACACCCCTGGCTCTGCAACAGCAGGTCTTGTGGCAACAGATGTCCCGGTAACCGGCGAAGGTTCCTATACCGTAGCGCTTGATTTCACAGGAACAGCAGGTGGCTATGCCAACGGTGTAACTTTCTGTGCTGTGGGTATCGGTAACGGTGAAGTACTGTTCCCAGGCTATGTTATGAATATTACTTCCGTAAAGATTAATGGAGAAGAAGTAAAGATGAATGGTCTTGCCTTTACCACTAGTGATGACGGTACCTGTACCAGAGTCAATCTTTATAATTCCTGGGTAACGGCCATTCCGGAAGAAGGCAGAACCATGATGGGTAAGGCAAACTCTTACTGTACGCCTTGTCCGATCGACCAGGCAGCGTTTGGCGAGGTGAAAACAATCGAAGTTACCTTTAATTATGTAAAGAAATAAAAGATGGTCTGCTGACAGCAAAGGATTAGAAAATAATTAAAATCAAAAAAAGTTAAAGATAGCACTTGACTTTTCCTTTGTCAGGTGCTATTTTATATGCATAAGGTATTAGCACTCCAATGAATCGAGTGCTAACAAACAGCAAACAAGGTCAAAGCGGTGGACAGCTGCTGATACCCGGAGGAACCAGATGGCGTACTTAGATGAAAGAAAACTGAAAATTTTACAGGCGATTATCCGTAACTATTTAGAAACGGGTGAACCGGTAGGTTCCCGTACGATTTCCAAATTCACGGACCTGAATTTAAGTTCCGCCACCATTCGTAATGAAATGGCAGACTTAGAGGAGATGGGCTATATTGTCCAGCCCCACACCTCCGCAGGAAGAATTCCTTCCGACAAGGGTTACCGTCTTTACGTGGACACCATGATGGAGACAAGGGAGCAGGAAGTGGACGAAATGAAAGCACTGCTTCTGGAAAAGGCAGATAAGATGGAAAACCTGCTGGAGCAGGTCACAAAGCTTCTGGCAGCCAATACCAACTACACCGCCATGGTTACGACACCGATGTACCGCAGCCGCAAGGTAAAGTTCTTACAGCTGACCGAGGTGGACGATACGCAGATTCTGGCGATTATCGTAATTGAAGGCAATATTGTGAAAAACAAGATGATTGCCACCAGCGTACCGGTGGAAAAGGAAGTGATTTTAAAGCTGAACATCCTGTTAAATACGTATTTGCAGGGTCTGGATTTATCTGAAATCAATCTGGATGTCATCCAGCAGATTAAAATGCAGTCCGAGGGTTTCGGCAGTATTGTCAGTGATATTCTGGACGCCATTGCCCAGGCCATCAGCGAGGAGGATAAAGTCCAGGTATATACCAGTGGTACCACGAATATGTTAAAGTACCCGGAGCTTGGAGATAACCAGAATGTTTCCCAGCTGCTGTACGCACTGGAAGAAAAGAAGGAAATCACGGAACTGATGAAAAAAGATGCGGGGGATAACACAGAAATCCAGGTATACATCGGCAATGAAACGACAGTGGAATCCATGAAGGATTGTTCCGTTGTCACAGCAACGTATGAATTAACAGATGGGGTTTATGGAAAGATAGGTATTGTCGGACCAAAACGCATGGATTACGAAAAAGTAGTTTCTACTTTGAAAACAATCCGTACCCAGCTGGACGAAATATATAAGAAATAGAAAGAGGACGTGAGAAAGTGAACGCCAAAGATTTAGAAAATCAGGTAAAAAAAGACGCTGTGCAGAATGCAGAAGACGCTGCAGCAGTGGAAAATGAAACCGTAGAAACTGTTGACGAGGAAATCGCAGCGGACACTGCGGAGGATGTGGCAGCAGAAGCCGCAGAGATGGAAGCAGAGAATTCTGAGGAAGCAGCACAGGAAGAAGAAACCACAGAAAAGAAGGGCTTCTTCAAGAAAAAAGACAAGAAAGACAAAAAGGACGAAAAAATTGAAGAATTAAATGACCGTCTCATGCGTCAGATGGCAGAGTTCGACAATTTCAGAAAGCGTTCCGAGCGGGAAAAATCCCAGATGTTCGAAATCGGGGCAAAGGATATCGTAGAGAAAATCCTTCCGGTTATCGACAACATGGAACGTGGTCTTGCCACCGTATCCGAAGAAGAGCTGGCAGCAAACGCTTTTGCCCAGGGTATGGAAAAGGTATATAAGCAGTTTATGACTGTAATGGAACAGGCAGGCGTAAAGCCGATTGAAGCTCTGGGTGCTGAGTTTAATCCGGATTTCCATAATGCGGTAATGCATGTGGATGATGAAACTGTCGGAGAGAATATCATCGTTGAGGAGTTCCAGAAAGGTTATATGTATAAAGAGAGTGTTGTAAGACATTCTATGGTTAAGGTAGCAAACTAATTGTTCCAGACGGAATGGTCCGGAATAAAAAAGTAAAACATAGTCATGAAAAAGAATGCGTTCTGAAAAAGGACAGAGTTCTTTTTAAAACAAGGAGGACAAAAAAATGGGTAAAATTATTGGTATCGACTTAGGAACAACAAACTCCTGCGTTGCTGTTATGGAAGGCGGCAAGCCGGTAGTTATCGCAAATACTGAAGGTGCAAGAACAACACCATCTGTTGTGGCATTTAAAAAGACAGGGGAGCGTATTGTAGGTGAAGCTGCAAAGCGTC
>JAGBBW010000011.1 GCA_017938285.1 Lachnospiraceae bacterium | reverse complement strand
AGCCGTACATTTCCTGGTGCGTGGCAATCACTTTTATCGGCATGTTCGACAAGAACGAACTGTTGTAGGAAGAGCTAGGCGGACATGGATATTTTCTCTCCAAAAACTACCAGAACCGTAAAATAGTGTGAACAGTAACACTGACCGCTTGCTGGCAGGTTTTACAAATGCAGATTTTGGAGTGGCTGAATAGCTACGTTCCAACCTCTGGTTGGAGTACTCTTCTCACTCCCAAACCAATGCGTTATTGTTTTTGCAGTCATTCTCCCCTATACTATAATTACAAATTCACCAAAAAAACGCTTTACCAGCATTTTTTCAAAAAGGAGATACTACCTATGACTACAATAAAACTTTCCGAACAAATTACTTTTTTAATTTTCCCTTGGTAAAGGAACTCCTTCGCCAACCCCTGCCCAGCTTCATGACCTTTCCCTGACCCTGAAACGCTTTTCCGACCTGCGGATATTAAAGGTTATGTACGTTTTACATGGTCTGTCCATAAAAGATTCCGGTTTGCAGCTGACGGCAGACTATAGTTCCACTGATGAGATTGCTGCCCTGGCCCAGCTCTCCGTGGAAGACACCCGGATTGCTCTGGAACAACTCCCTCTGCTGATAAAAGAAGAACATGGCAGATGTCTTTACCGTCTGGATGATTCCTTCTGCCATGTTCCTTCATTATTATCTTTTCTGTTTCAGTTCTATTCTCTCTAATCAATCATGGGCTGATACAAAACTCTTATTTTTATCCTTATAGTAATCAGATGTCTGACAAACAGCTGTTAGAAGAAGCCCGGCTGACATGATTACTATAAGGTATCACAATAATTTTGCAACCATCTTTTTTACTTCTTAAGTGCCAGCCAGCAGCCTTCTGCCCCAACCCCATTTTCCGGTGCCGTCATAAGACCTTTTTCAATCAAAGCGTCAATCAGGGTATCCAGCACCGGCATCATTGCCAGAGCATTGGCGTGATGGAAATCGCAAAGCACATGTTCCGGCACATACTTCGTTATCAGTGCTGCCAGTTCCTTTGCTGTTTCTTCCACCTCTGGCTGGTATTCCCGAATCAGTCCATCATTTAAGGATGGAAGCCACATCCAGTCCTCTTTTGTGCAGACCAGAATCTTTGTATACAGCATATCATCCTCCCGGAATAAATATCCTTCCGCTACTGCTTTTGCTGCGTGTTCTTTCTCATCCTCTGATAAAGAACTTATTTTTAGTCCCTGTACAGCCTTGACCGCCAGCTGCAGTTTTGGATTCAGCATCGCCTCCGGACCACAATCAAAATGCTTCTTTATTTTTGTAACATAAATATTTTCTGCCATAACCTCAGTATATCCACAAATATTCTTCCCGCAACTCTGGTCAAAGCCACCACCCCATGTCCTGGTATCCGGTTTCAGCCGGTAACCAAAACAGGAAAATGGACGGCTGTTTGTTTCCACATTGCTGAAATACTCTGCCTGCAGACGGTTACCAACCAAAGTTGAAAAAATTCGTGCCATTGTCGTAATGTGCTGCCACAACACCAGATTTAAATCCACTTTTTTGTTCAGATATGGAAACTTTAGATATTCTTCCTTATGCTCTTCCACGTACCGGATGGTTTTCTCACAAATCATCGGAATCCGTCTGGTATAAACCTGCCACAACTCTTCTATTTCCTTTGTATCCAGCAATACAAAATTATTAATATACCGTCCATCCGGCAGCCGTTTCAATAAACCATAACTGCCGTTTGTACCATTTGTCTGAATTTCCAGTTCCTCTTCTGCATACAGCATCGGAAGGTTTAATTCCTCTGAAATTTCCTTTGCTGTCCGTTTTCTGTTTCTACACAGCCATACCACCTGTTTTGACAACTGCCTGGTACACACATCCCTCGGATCTCCTGTCCGCGGATTCCCTGTTCCCCATATTTCATAGTCGATGTTTTGAAATGCTACTGGTTTTCCTTCCATTTTAATCTCACCTGGTCCTTTCCTGCAATCCTGATGTTTTCCGGCATTCCTCGCAGATTTTTCCTCCACAATCTCCTGCCGTATCAGATTTCTTGCTGAAAATAAACGCTGCTTAACTGTTGTTTCCTGTATTCCCTGGATTGCCGCTATGTCCTTTACCGTCATGCCATCCAGATAAAAAGCAATCATAACCTCCCGGTACACTTTTGTCAGAAAAGAAATCTGCTGGTAAATACGCCGGAGCTGATAATCGTCCTCCTCTTCTTCCAGTACAGATTCTACAGAATCCGCTGCCTCCGTAAATAACAGCACTTCCGCAGGGTCTCCCACGTAACTGCGCGTGATCTCCCGTTTTTTCTTTTCTAAATAATCTTCATACACATTCCGGGCTACTCTCCAGATAAACGCATATACTTCCTCTATTTCTCCTTCTGCCTGTGCTGCCTTCACCAAAGCGAACACAATATCAGAACAAAGTTCTTCTGCCTCATTACTGTCCGAAGTTCTGGTATAACAGAATCCAAACAATTTATCCAGTAAGTCCTGATTGATTATTTTCAGTAAGTCTGATTTTTTCATGGTATCCTTTCCTGCTGCCGCAGGTCCTTTCGAATGCGATTGATCAATGCTTTCATAAGAATAGTCGGAGCAGGCAGGACAAAGTTAGGTGACTTTTAATTTTTTTCCAGTCCTTCTAAGATTTCATTACAATCTCTCTTTCTAACACTATTTCTCCTTCTACCAAAAATTTCTTAAATTCTTCTTTTTTCATTCCTGCACGTTCTGCTGCTGTTGACATATCCAATAGACCATCTTTTACTAACTGAATCAAAACATTTAATGCTCCTTCTGCTTTTCCTTCTGCAACCAGTTCTTCTATTGCTTTACACATATCTTTTTCCTCTCCTTTCCCAACTCCTACCTCCATCCTTTGCAAGTCATCCTGCCCGCATTCTATCACCCTTTCCTTTCTCCTGCAACCAGATTTTCCTTTACTTTTCCCTTTTTACCTTCCAAGTGGCTGACGTAATTTTTCCCTTTTGCAATACGCCTTTCCAGACTTTTGAGCATAAAAACGCCTTATTTTTTTGTTTAATCTTCACAAGTTTCATACAAAAATTTCTACAATCTAAACACTTTCCCTCACTAATTCGTAAAAATATTTCATCGTTATTTTTCACAAAAAATCAATTTTTCTTTGTATATTTTCACAAAAGAAAAAAACGGTTCCTCTGACTCTTGAACTATCAGATAAACCGTTTCTTTTCTTATCAAGTTATGCTGTTACAAAATCTTCTTACAGCAGTTCTGTCACATCCGTATAATCCACGCCGACGCTCACTGCCACATTCTTATTTGTACATTTATGCGCATACACATTGATACCGTTCTTCAGTCCGGCATCCATCTTCGCTGCCTCTTCCAGACCATGCTCTGCCATCAGCTCTGCATAACGGAAGGTAGCGTTTGCCAGTGCCACTGTGGAAGTATAAGGCACTGCACCCGGCATATTTCCTACACAGTAATGTACAATTCCTTCTTCAATGTAAACAGGATTGTCATGAGTCGTTACGTGGGATGTTTCGCAGCAGCCGCCCTGGTCGATGGCAATATCTACGATAACCGCACCCTTTTTCATCATCTTTAAGTGCTCTTTTCTCACAAGCTTTGGAGCGGCACCGCCAGGAATCAGAACCGAACCAATGACAAGGTCTGCTTCCTTTAAGCTCTTGCGGATGTTTGCTTCGGTGCTGTAAAGAGTTGTTACGGACGCACCGAAAATATCCTCTAAATATGCCAGACGGTTCGGGTTAATGTCAAGCAGGGTAACCTGTGCATCGATACCAACCGCAGCCTTTGCCGCGTAAGTACCGGCAATACCGCCACCGATAATCACAATCTTACCACGCTCTACGCCAGGTACACCGCCAAGCAGAATGCCACGGCCGCCGAAGCTCTTTTCCAGATACTTGGCACCTTCCTGGATACTTAAACGTCCTGCAATCTGGCTCATTGGACGTAAACAAGGCAGATTTCCCTGGGCATCCGTAATGGTTTCAAAAGCAACTGCCTTTACCCCACGGTCCATCAGCGCCTTCGTCAGCTCCGGATTTGGAGCAAGGTGCAGATAAGTAAAGAGAATCTGGTTTTCCCGGAGATAATTGTACTCACATGGCTCCGGCTCCTTTACCTTTACAATCATGTCTGCCTTTGCAAACACTTCTACCGGAGTATCCAGAATCACTGCTCCTGCTTCGATATAGTCCTCATCTGAAAATCCTGCGCCCTCACCAGCGTGGGTTTCCACATAAACCGTATGGCCCTTTGCTGTAAATGCAGACACATTATCCGGGGTCAGACCTACACGGTATTCATGATTTTTTAATTCCTTGGTTGTTCCAATAATCATATGCTTTCCCTTTCTTTTCTGGCAATTACTTTACCACAATATTAATAATCTTACCCTTTACATAAATTTCCTTCACGATATTCTTACCCTCGATAAAGGACTTCACGCCAGGTACTTCCTTTGCCTTGGCAAGAGCGGAATCGCTTTCCTCGTTCACGCCAATTTCTACAACGCCTTTTACCTTGCCATTGACCTGAACACCGATTTCTACTGTGTTTTCCACTAATACAGCTTCATCATAAACTGGCCATGCTTCATAAGCAATCGTAGTATCGTGACCCAATTCCTGCCACAGTTCTTCACCAACATGCGGGCAGATACAGGAGAACATCTTCACAAAGCCTTCTGCGTACTCTTTCGGACACTTGCCTGCCTTATAAGCGGCATTCATGAAAATCATCATCTGGCTGATGGCAGTATTAAAGCCTAACTGTTCGAAGTCAGAAGTAACCTTCTTTACGGTCTGGTGGTATACCTTTGTTAAAGTATCATCCTTCTCTGTAATGACATTTCCTTCTGTTGTGAAGAAGGTCCATACACGGTTGATGAACTTTCTGGCGCCCTCTACACCGCTGTCGCTCCATGGTTTGGAAACTTCCAGAGGTCCCATGAACATTTCATAAAGTCTTAAGGTATCTGCACCATAGTCACGAACCACGTCACTTGGATTTACGACAAACTCAGGGAAACGCTTACCCATCTTGATACCGTTGGCACCAAGAATCATACCCTGGTGAACCAGCTTCTGGAATGGCTCCTTCACAGGAGATAAGCCCTTGTCATACAGGTAACGGTTCCAGATACGGGAGTACATCAGATGTCCTACCGCATGCTCCGGACCACCGATGTATAAGTCAACCGGCAGCCAGTGCGCAAGGAGCTCCTGATTTGCAAATTCCTTGTCATTCTGTGGGTCGATATATCTCATGTAATACCAGCTGGAACCTGCACTACCAGGCATGGTGGATGTTTCACGGACACCCTTAATGCCGTTCTTGTCATACTGCTTCCACTCTTCCGCATTTTCCAGTGGAGCCTTGCCATTCTTACCCTTGTAATCATCCAGCTTTGGCAGAACCAATGGAAGTTCCTCGTCCGGAAGAACGTGAATCTGGCCATCTTCCCCATGAACCACCGGCACCGGCTCGCCCCAGTAACGCTGTCTTGCAAAAATCCAGTCACGGAAGTGGTAATTTACCGTTCTGCGGGCAACACCCTGCTTTTCCAGCTTTACGGTGATTGCTTCCTTGGCATCTTCCACTACCATGCCGGTGAACTCCTCGGAATTCATAAGCACACAGCCCTTGCCCAGATACTCCTTCTTCTCAAAAGCCTTTTCGCTGACATCCGCACCATCAATAACCTGAATCATCGGAATGTTGTGGGCAATCGCATACTCGAAATCTCTCTGGTCGTGGGATGGAACCGCCATGACCGCACCAGTGCCGTAGCTTGCCAGTACGAAGTCACCGATGAAGAGAGGTACTTCCCTGCCGTTGACCGGGTTCACACAGTACACACCCTTTAAGATGCATCCGGTCTTACCCTTATTTAATTCGGTACGGTCCATATCGTTCTTCTTTAAGGTTTCATCAATATACGCCTGTACCTCTTCCTTATTCTCAATTCGTGGCATTAAGTCCTTAACAATCTGTCCGTCCGGAGCCAGAACCATAAAAGTAATACCATAAATAGTTTCAATACAGGTGGTATAAATGGAGAATTTTCCACCGCCAACGATATCAAAATCAACTTCCACACCTTCGGACTTTCCAATCCAGTTTCTCTGGATGTCCTTGGTGGATTCCGGCCAGTCAATTTCATTTAAGCCCTCTAAGAGCTTTTCTGCAAATGCCGGCTGGTTGATTACCCACTGCTTCATGTTCTTACGGATAACCGGATAACCGCCACGCTCGGACTTGCCATCGATTACTTCGTCATTGGATAATACAGTACCCAGCTCTTCACACCAGTTTACCGGCATATCCACATACTTTGCGTAACCATCCAGATATAACTGCTTGAAAATCCACTGGGTCCACTTATAAAAGCCAGGGTCACTGGTCGCTAACTGCTTGGACCAGTCATAGTCAAAACCTAACTCTGTAAGCTGCTTGGAGAACGTTGCAATATTCTCCTGGGTAAAACCATCCGGATGATTACCGGTGCTTACCGCATACTGCTCTGCCGGCAGACCAAAGGAGTCGTAGCCCATTGGATGCAGCACGTTGTAGCCCTGCATTCTCTTCATTCTGGACATAATATCTGTAGCGGTGTAGCCCTCCGGGTGTCCTGCATGTAAACCTACACCGGATGGGTATGGGAACATGTCTAAGGCATAATACTTTGGCTTACTGAAATCCCACACATCAGTCTTGAAGGTTTCGTTCTTCGCCCAGTACTCCTGCCACTTCTTTTCAATTTCACTTGGATTGTACGTTTTTGCCATGATGTTTTCCTCTCTTTTCTGAATAATCCCTGTATAACAGGAAAGCCGCCTCTATGTTTCCATAGAGACGGCTGAATAAACTGTACCGCGGTACCACTCTGATTCCCGGCTGCCCGGGCACTCTTACGTTCTGTAACGGGAAGTCCCGCCGGAACCTACACAAAGGAATTCTGCAAACAGTAACTTAGTTCTTCAAACTACCTTCTTCTGCCCCGGAGCCACCGGACGAGTTCACTTTGCTTTCCCTGTCTGCTCACACCAGCCGCAGACTCTCTGAAAAGTTCCACAAAACTACTACTTCCAGTCATTGCCTTGGAATATAAAACTAAGGCTAATTCTAGCTGTTTTTTGCAGGTTTGTCAAGCATCTTGCAGAAAATTAACCCACAATTAACTCATAAATGTGTACAGCAGAAAGTAACACGGTAAATATTGTGTATCCAATGGCCCGGGAACGCGTCCCCTTCTTATGTAACTTCACATATTTTACCCATGAAATGGTTCCATTTCCAGCATAAAACAAGGCACATAAACCAAAATTCATCCTGCCGCTTGTTACAAGCTCCACGCAAAAAAACAGCGTAGCCAAAGCAGTAATTACAAGAAGTGCATATCCATTTGCATCCTTTTCAACCTCTGTTTCATAGTTTTCTCTTTTCAGATTATCTTCTTTCTCCATAGTTTCTCCAAAAAACATTACTATTTTCTTATGCAATCTCTATTATATAAGAAAATTCTTCGCTCAGCCCTGCTGCCAGCTTACGGATACCATCTTTGTCCTTCAACTCTCCGGTATAACCATCCCTGTCACAGCGTCCCTGCCAAGGCTCCAGGCAGACAAACGGTGCCTGCGGCTTGGTCCACACGCCAAAGTAAGGGAAGCCCTTGCTGTGAATGGTTACATAAGGTGTTTTGTCTCCATGACATAATGCCACCCTGTCAAGTTCCTGATGGTCGAAAATATATACATCCTCATTCCAGAAATCTTCAGTGATTTTCACACAGGAATCTTCATCCAGGGCAAGTGTCTTTACATCGTCCTTTAAGGCACAGCCGCTCTTTGCAATACGGTAAAATGGCAGGTCTTTCTTTCCCGGAAATGCCAGATACATGTCACTGGTCTTCATTCCCTCTGGCATCATAAAGGCTGGATGGGCACCAATACTGTATAACATTTCGCCAGCACCAGTGTTTTCTACCTTCCAGGACACGGTAATTTTGTTGTCCTCCAGCTTATGTCCCACGGTTACCTTAAAGTCATACGGATATTTTTCCCTGGATTCCTCCGAAGAAGCAAACGTGGCTGCCAGTTCCCCGTCCTCTTTCACAAAAGTAAAATCAGAGGTCCATGCAAAGCCATGGTTCGGCATATCATATTCTTTTCCACCCACACGGTACTTCTTTTCATAAGACGCACCAATCATCGGGAACAGCAGAGGAGAATGCTTTGGCCAGAACGCCGGATCTGCAGTCCATAACACTTCCCTGTCATTTTTCTTGTCGTAAACGCGCACCAGCTCACTGCCACGCTCTGCTACTTCAATTAACAGTCTTTCGTTTTCTAACGTTTTGTTCATAAAAACCTCCGTTCTGCAAACATGTTATACTATCCTTCTGCCGCAGATTCCTCTTATTTTTTGAAATGCAGTATCGTCCGCATCACCGATACTGCATTTCTTATAAACATCGTAACTATTCAGTGCCTTCATAGTTACGATTCGCAAATCCATGAAAATCAGCTTCGCTGATGGGATTTGCTCACACCTGAATCACTTTCTTACGGACAAAACAGCAAGTGTTTTGTCCTATACTGAACAGTTACTAAACATCTTTATTTTTCTGCGTCTATCACATAATTGCCAAAGGCAACTGCATTCCAGACCTCTTCATTTACCACCGGGGCATAGGTTTCTTCCAGCTTTGCATATTCTTTGGCAAACAGTTCGTCCACCATGGCACCGTAAGCCTCGTCCAATGCCGCCTCGTAGGAGGTGGTACAGGAGTCATTTACCATCCGGATAATGTAATAACCATACTTCGTTTCCACAATCCCGGAATATTCTCCATTGGCAAGCTTCGCTGCTGCTTCCACATAAGCAGGCTCCACGTCTGCCGTATTGGCAAGGAAAGTTTTTCCTGTATGGGTCAGCACACTTTCTGTTTCTGATGCCTGCAGTTCTGCCATGGTACTGCCGCCTTTCAGCTTTGCCAGCAGTCCTTCCATATAAGTATAGTCTTCTGCTTTTTCCTCAGCTGTACGCTCTACCAGCTTGGAATTTTCATCATATGAAACCGTGGATAGAAACAGATACTCGGTTTCATACTCCTTATATTCTTCTTTATTCACACTGGAAATGACATCTTCTTCCTGAATGGAAAACTTCTCAATCATAAAATTGTAATATTTCTCCGCATAGGTCATGATGTCTGCCACCTGGCGCAGTACCTCCCGTGTAAATCCGCCTTTTTCCAGTTCACTGACCGAAAGCAGTTCAAAAAAGCTGTTGACAAATGCCTCATTCTCTGCAATTTCTTCTTCTGAAAGCGTAATACCGTTTTTTAATGCTTCCTGATACAGAATGGCATACTGCTTTGCACTGTTTAATACATACTCCTTATGAAACTCCCGCATGGAAATCCCCGCCTGCGGGTGGGTCAGATCCATGTAAGAAGTTCCATAATACATCTGGTACATATAGTCATACTGGGCCGCTTCCTTTTCCTCGGAATACAGCCAGAACATCATCTGGTCCATGGTCAGGGAAAAATCACCAAACGTCAGAACTTTCTGCCCTGCCAGTTCCTCTGCTCTTTTCTGAACATTCTGTCCATCTGCCTGTTTTTCCGAAGCAGAAGAGACCACACTTCCCTGCTCCGGAAGTTTCTGTGCATCCGGCTTTGCGGAATTACATCCGGCAAGGCACGCTGCCATCAGGACAGTGCCTGCCAGAATTCCATATATCTTTTTTCTCATTTTTTTCTCCAGTTTTGTCTAATGCGCCATTTTTCGTCACCGGTATACCAGCTAATTCACAGACGTTCCACACATTAGTGGCAGCAGCCGCCACCACAGTGACAACCGCCCTCTTCATGCTCACCGCAGGTACATTCTCCGTCTTCATGGTCATGATGATTGCAGGTCGGGACATTATTGGCATTTAAGGAACCATCCAGATATCCGGCCACTGCCACATCAATGTCGCCCTGTACACCAGGAATTACGAGAATACCCTTCTTTAAAAGACCGTCCATCGCCGGACCGCCGATACCGCCACAGATCACCACATTGACATTCTCCTTTACCAGTGCTTCCACAGTAGAGGTATGACCATTGCCGGCATTGGCAAGTTCCTTCTTTTCTACCAGTCTGCCCTCTTCCAGCGTATACACGGTAAACAGGGTCGCACTGCCAAAGTGTCCGTATACGTTTTTATTTTCATCCGTTGTTACGGCAATTTTTACATTTTTCGATGCTGCCTTGTCTGCCGCTGCTTTATCTGCTGCTGTAATACTCTCCAGCACATTGGCTGCTGCATCCATCCAGTCGCCCTGTAAG
Source organism: Lachnospiraceae bacterium (assembly GCA_017938285.1). Classification (GTDB taxonomy): domain Bacteria; phylum Bacillota; class Clostridia; order Lachnospirales; family Lachnospiraceae; genus SIG299. The sequence goes on along the minus strand of JAGBBW010000011.1, from coordinate 2,892 downwards.
TCTTCCACTAATCCGGCATCAATCGCCTCTGCAATTTTAGAATCCAGTGGAAGCTTTGCCAGCACCGGAATACCAAACTTTTCGGAAATTTCATCAATATGGCTCTTACCAAATACGGAAATCTTCTCACCACAATTACCACACTGGATGTAGCTGTAATTTTCCACCAGTCCGAGCACCGGAATATCCATCATCTTTGCCATATTCACTGCCTTGGACACAATCATGGAAACAAGCTCCTGCGGGCTGGTTACAATAATAATACCATCCAGTGGCAGGGACTGGAATACGGTCAGCGGAACATCACCGGTTCCCGGAGGCATATCCACGAACATATAGTCCACATCCCCCCATAGCACCTGGGACCAGAACTGCTTTACCGTACCTGCAATAACCGGACCTCTCCAGATAACCGGAGTATCTTCGGCATCCAGCAGTAAATTCACGGAAACCATTTCGATTCCATTTTTTGTCACTGCCGGAATAATACCCATTTCGTTGGCCTGTACCATTTCCTTCATACCAAACGCCTTCGGAATGGACGGGCCGGTGATATCTGCATCCAGAATCGCTGTCTTAAAGCCTTTGCGGTTCATCAAAACAGATAAATAAGAAGTTACAAAAGACTTACCTACACCGCCCTTACCGCTGACAACGCCGATAACTCTCTTTACGTTGCTGTACTCATTCATTGGTTCTAAAAACGAACTTTTATCCGGCTTTCTGGAGCTGCAGTCAGAACCGCAGCCAGAGCAGTTTCCGGAGCAGGAGCCTTCCTGCTCATATCTTAATTCTTCACTCATGATTTTCTTTCCTTTCTTCATACCGTTCCATACCTGACTGCCTGCTTGTCTTCCGCCGCATGCCAGGCACGGATACATTACCTTTGAAGTAACTGACAGATCTTCTGCGCACAGCTTTGAAGATGCCGGACAGTTACGATAACAGTTAGTATACTCCCTTTTATTAAAAAATTCAAGTGCGAACGACCGGTCTTCCTACGCCTGCCGCAGTTTCCATTCCCGCATCATCTTCTTTATTTCAATAAAGTACGTAATTCCCAATGGAATTGCCGCGGCCATCCATGCAACCGGACCTGCCAGGCAGATTCCGGTAAATCCAAGAACCGCCGGAAGCGTAAAGGAAACCACACCTCTGGCAATCAGTTCAAACACACCCGCCATTAACGGCATAAGACTCTTGCCCACGCCCTGCAGCATATTTCTGTAAACGAAAATCATATTCAGGAATGGGAAGAAGATAGCACATATTTTCAGATAAATCATGGCAGTCTCCACAACCTCCGGCTGGTTTCCGTCAATAAACAGCTTTGTCAGCGGTTCTCCAAAGAATACCAGAATCAGACTGGCAAGTACCGCAAACAGCAACGTTAAAATCGTACACTTTGTAACACCCTCTTTGATACGGTCTACCCTGTCCGCACCAAGATTCTGTCCGGAATAATTTGCCATGGTCACACCAAAGGTTCCTGCCGGCTGTGTTACCAGCTGCTCTACCTTGCAGGCGGCTGTATATGCAGCAATTGTGTTGGAACCAAACAGATTCAGTGCTCCCTGTAAAATAACCGTTCCAATGGCAGTAATGGAAAACTGGAATGCCATCGGCAGACCAATAAACAAATGCCTGGCATACATCCACCGTTCTGCTCTTAAATCTTCCTTTGTCAGATGAAGTACCGGATATTTTTTCATCATATAAACCAGACACAGCACTCCGGAAACGCCCTGGGAAATAACCGTCGCCCAGGCAGCACCTGCCACGCCCATTTCAAAATTAACAATGAATACCAGGTCCAGTACAATATTCAGTACCGATGAAATAATCAGGAAATACAATGGTGTCTTACTGTCGCCCAGCGCACGCAGAATACAGGCCAGCAGATTGTACAATATCATGGTAAACATGCCGCCAAAAATAACAACAATATACTCATACGCTCCCTGGAAAATATCTTCCGGCGTATTTATCATATGCAGTAATGCTTTTGTTCCAAAGGTTGCAAGCAGCGTTAATACAATGGTAAACGCTGCTGACAATTCCACAGCAGCAGCGACTGCCTTCTTCATTCCTTTTTCATCCCCGGCACCAAACCGCTGGGCCACCAGAACGGCAAATCCACTGGTAATACCGGAAGCAAATCCAAGCACCAGAAAATTCAGCGGTCCTGTAGTTCCTACGGCTGCCAGTGCCTGGGTTCCGATGATTTTTCCAACAATAATCGTGTCCACCATGCTGTAAAACTGCTGAAAAATATTTCCCAGCAACAGCGGAATAGAGAACATCAGTATCAGCTTAAATGGTTCTCCTTTGGTCATGTCCTTTCCGCCCTGGGCACTGCTCTTGACTCTCTTTACTCTCTCTTTCATGTCCGCTCCTTCTTTTTTTGTACCTGTTCTTTCTGAACCTTTTTAGTCTAAAAGCTCTAACATCAATTTCTACCACGAAACTTGCAATTTTGCAATCCTTATTTTTATTTTTTTCATTTGAATCCCATCCAAATACTGGCACGGGGTCGCCTGCGACAAACTTCATCTTCGCGCGAGTGCAAGCGAAATTCAAAATTTCGCTTTATCCTTGCGGAGCATTTTTGTGATATAGGAAAGAGTACTTTCCTATATCACAAAAAATTCCCGGAAAAAACTTCCGGGAATTTTTAACATTATGATATAACTTATTATTAGTTGTTGATGAACTTGTCTTCTTCGTTGTTCCAGCTGTACAGTGCGCGGATTTCTTCGCCAACCTTCTCTGCCGGATGTTCAGCAGCCAGCTTTCTCATAGCCTTGAAGTGAACCTGACGGCCAGCATTGGACATATCTAATAAGAATTCCTTAGCGAAGGAACCATCCTGGATATCGGAAAGAACCTTCT
>JAGBBW010000010.1 GCA_017938285.1 Lachnospiraceae bacterium | reverse complement strand
CAGCCGACACTGCAGACCGAAATGGGTGCCCTGCAGGAGCGAATCACTTCCACAAAGAACGGTTCCATTACATCCGTACAGGCGGTTTACGTGCCTGCGGATGACTATACTGACCCGGCTCCGGCGAATACCTTCGCCCATCTGGATGCGACAACGGCGTTGTCCCGTTCCATCGTAGAGCTTGGTATTTATCCTGCGGTTGATCCGCTGGCGTCTACTTCCCGTATTCTTGACCCACGTATTGTAGGTGAAGAGCATTACCAGGTAGCCCGCGGTGTGCAGGAGATTCTGCAGAGATATAAGGAATTACAGGATATTATTGCTATTCTTGGTATGGACGAACTTTCCGAAGATGAAAAGCTTCTCGTTGCAAGAGCAAGAAGAGTGCAGAGATTCTTATCCCAGCCATTCCATGTTGCAGAACAGTTTACTGGTCTTCCTGGACGTTATGTTCCGATTTCCGAGACCATTCAGGGCTTCAAGGAAATTCTGGAAGGCAAGCATGATGATATTCCGGAAAGTTACTTCTTAAATGCAGGTAACATTGATGATGTTCTGGCAAGAGTGAAGAAGTAAGAACGTGGGGTAAAATCTTCTGCCTGCGGAAAGGCAGGGGGTTCTGAAACAGAACAGGGGGATTTTATTTCGCATAACCGAGGAGGATTATATGGCAGATCAAAGCAGATTTTTCCGCCTTCAGGTGATTTCACCGGACCGTATTTTCTATGATGGAGATGTGGAAATGGTGGAGCTTAGAACCTCCGAAGGGGAAATGGGTGTGTTAAAAGGACATATCCCGCTGACCGCGATTTTAGTTCCGGGTGTCTTAAAGATTAAAGAGGATGGACAGGAGAAACAGGCTGCACTGCATGATGGTTTCGTGGAAATTTTCCAGGATCACATGACAATTCTGGCAGAATCCTGTGAATGGCCGGAGGAAATCGATTTACACCGTGCAGAAGAATCGAAGCAGCGTGCAGAAAAGAGACTTTCCAGCGGCGATGCCAATATTAATATTGCGAGAGCGGAATTGTCTCTCAGAAAGTCACTGATACGAATTCAGCTGGCGGAGAAATAAAAAGAAATCATAAAATGGAATCCCGGTTTTGTGGTTCTGCAGCAGCAGGAGCGCAGACCGGGATTATTTGTTCAGAAACCATATTGTAATTTCTGATAAATTGCTTTATAATAAAAGGGATAAAAAACAACATTTTTTTACAAACAGGGAGGGGTTAAATGAAATCCATTCGAATGAAAATTACAGCAGCAATTGTAGTCTGTTCTTTGATTGCTGCATCGATTATCAGCCTGCTGAGTATTTCCAATGCAAGAGATTCTGCTACTGCAGCAGCAGAAAAGGAACTGGTACTGACCTGTTCGAATACCGCTGAGGAAATTAATGCGCTGATTTCCAGAATTGAGCAGTCTGTGGACACGTTGAGCGATATTGCCCTGGATAGTCTGGATTTTGCTAAATTTAAAAATAATAATGCGTATGTAGAAGAATATACCAACGGACTGCTGGATGATTTTTATACATTTGCAGAGCATACGGATGGCGCCATTACCGCTTATATCCGTTACAATCCGGAGTTTACAGAACCGACTTCCGGTATCTTTCTGACACGTAATGATACCCAGTCGGCATTTGACAGTGTGACACCAACGGACTTTAGTATGTATGATCCGGAAGATGCAGCCCATGTAGGCTGGTATTACATACCGGTGGCTAATAAAGCACCAATCTGGATGGACCCATATTTAAATGAAAATATTAATGTTTATATGATTTCCTATGTGGTGCCGCTGTATGTGGATGGTACTTCCGTAGGTATTATTGGTATGGATATTGACTTTGGACAGCTTACCGGACTGGCCGACAAAGCATCAGCGTTTGAGACCGGATACTCTTTTCTTGTAAGTTCCACCGGCAGTATTGTATATCATAAGGAAGTTGCATCCGGAACGGACCTTGCGGAATATAATGGCGGTGAACTGGCAGAAGTGAAACCATTCGTACTGGATTCTGCAAATGTTGGAAAAACACTGGAATATACCCTGCATGGGGACGAAAAATATCTGGCTTATGTGGAGATTGGTAATGGAATGAAGCTGGTACTGACGGCTCCGTTAGGAGAGATTGAGGCAGATGCCAATGCCCTGTCCACACAGATTTTAAGTTTCCTGGCAGTTGGTATTGTAATTGCGGCAGTTCTTGGTATTGTAATCAGCAGCACCATTGCAAGACCAATTAAGCGTGTAACAGAGATTATCCAGCAGACATCCCGGCTGAATTTCCAAAAGGCAGCGGATATTGACAAAGTGATGAAAAAACGGGATGAAACCGGTGTTATGGCAACGGCAGTAGGCGAAATGCGTACCGTACTCCGTGAACTGGTAGGAAATATGGAAAATGTAAAGGACAGTCTGGTGGGCAACATGAATCTGCTGGATGGCGTTATGAGGGAGAATAATGCTATTTCAGAGGATAATTCCGCCACTACCCAGGAACTGGCAGCAGGTATGCAGGAGACAGCGGCAAGTGCCACCATGATTGTTGGAAATATCAATGCGATTCAGAGCAATGCGACAGATATTCAGGAGCTTTCGGATAAAGAGCAGAAGGAGTCCAGGGATATCATGACCAGGGCAAGAAGGCTGCGTGACAACACGAAAACTTCCAACGATAAGGCGATGGCAATTTACGCTGACATGAAGACCAGAACGGAAGAAGCAGTGGAAAAATCCAAGGTAGTTGCAAAAATTAATGAGCTGACCGAAGATATCCGGAGCATTTCTTCCCAGACGAATTTACTGGCGCTGAATGCCAACATTGAAGCAGCCAGAGCCGGAGATGCCGGAAGAGGGTTCGCTGTTGTTGCAACAGAAATTGGGGCACTGGCGAGCCAGACATTCCAGACGGTAGATGGTATTAACGAAATTGTTAAGGAAGTGAATGAAGCAGTACAGAACATGACAGACTGCATTCAGGTTATTATGAATTTCCTGGATGAAACCGTGGTTGCGGATTACGCTGCCTTTGGTGAAGTGGGCGAGCGTTATGAAAAGGATGCGCAGATATTTGCAGATTCCATGCAGCAAATTGCTTCTGAAATTTCAGAGTTAAATGGTAAGATTACTGAAATTGCAGATACGATGGACAGTGTCAACCGCACGATTACAGAGTCAACCCATGGAGTAACCCAGATTGCTGAAAAATCAGGGGAAGCTGTAGGAAAGACACTGGAAGGCTATGAACACTTACGGGAAAGTACAGAAAATCTGAAGGTACTGAAAGATTTACTTGAGAAGTTTGAGGTATAAGACTTATAATCTATAACCTGCCCTCGTTTGAGATAATGTGAGACCATGCAGCATTATCTCAAACGAGGGTTTTCTTTACCCTCTTTGTAGGAAAAAATACCTAATATACAGATAACTTAAACGATTTAACAGAATATTTCAAGGAATGTGGCAGAATTGTGACACAAAAATGACATAAGTTTGTTCTATACTGTAAACAAAAGAAAGGATGTTACTTCTGCGAAAGTTGATGTATTCAATTCGCAGAGGAAAGGAGGTAATCTATGAAGTACGAGGAACTTGTTGCAACGGTTGCCAATGCAATGAAGCGGGCTAAGGTGAGCAAGCTTGTGGGTCATGTAGCCTTCCAGTTTAACGTAGAGGGTGAAGCAGAGGGTGCATTTTATCTGGAAATTGAAGATGGAAGAATCAACGTGGAGCCTTACGAGTATTATGACAGAGACATTATTATTGTGACAACAGCAGATGTCATTATACAGATGGTAGAAGGAAGATTGCAGCCAAGAGCGGCGTATGCCAATGGGCAGATGCAGGTGTATGGTGATGTACGGCAGCTGGCGGTACTGCCGCTGGGCAGTGAATGCCGTTGTTCCTGCCAGGGAACCAATGTGTGAAACAACATAGTGCATTATATTTAAAAGGACCGTTGCAGGGATAAGCTGCAACGGTCCTCTGGCTATTCAAATCGTTTTTTCCGGTAGACCATCAGAAAAATGCCGATGGCAAACAACAGATTAGCTGCAATAATAAGAATAGGTTTCCCTTGGAGTTTAGCTGTACCAATCTGGTGAATCAGCAAAAATATCTGCTGGGAATAAACAAACTCTGCCACTTTTTCAATGGTTTCATTAAACATGGCAAGCATTGGCAGAAAGGAAAACACCATCATAACCGGAACGGTCAGGGAAGTGGCTGCCATCTGGTTTCTGCTCCAAATGCCGATGATGGCACCCAGAAGGATGGAAAGCAGAAGTCCTGCTGCCATAATGCTTAAAAACAGGACGAAATCCTGGGCAGAATAACCGCTGCACAGACCAAATACCACAGAGCCTGCCATACAGAGCAGCCATACATAAAAACCGACGCCGAGCAGATACTGGACCGGGGTAACGTTGGACATCATCAGTGCCCGCAGGGTGTTCTGCTCCTTTTCTTCTGCGATAATGGCAGAAGTGCTGGTAAGCGGTGCCATACCGACAAACATGACAGCAAACAGTTGAGCAAAAAAGTGTTCCGGCATACCGTCCAGTTTCACTGCATTTTCCATGAGCAGTGTCATGGCAGGAAACATAAGGAACTGAATCAGGACGGTTTTGTTTTTTAAGGTATCTTTCCATTGTTTTACAAAAACAGCAGCTATATTGTTCATAAAATATCCTCCTGGAGTGATAGTTTAGTATTAGTTTTTCATTTGCCCAAAGCGTGAAGACGTAGGAGCAAGGCAGTGGTGAGGGGGCAGGTTTTCTGGAAGCGGTTTAGGACAGCCCCTTACCTGTCAGTTCCATAAACACGGTTTCCAGATTTGGTTCTGTGGAATGAATGGTTTCCACCAGACCTTTGGAAAAGTACTCCGCCAGCCGGAGTCCTGTCTCGTTTGTATGCGGCAGTTCCACGTCGGTTCCGTTCATCAGGTGCAGTTTTAACCGTTTCTGGTGGTTGTATCTGCGACAGATTTCTTCCGGTTCCCCATATTCCACAATGCTGCCCTCATGTAACAGTGCCACGTGGTCACATAACTTTGCAGCTTCTGTCATGTTGTGGGTGGTGAGGAAAATGGTTTTTCCCTTCCGCCTCTCGTTAAAAATCAGGTTCTGGATTTCCTCAGCGGTAGCCGGGTCAAGACCACTGGTTGGTTCATCCAGAAAAAGGACAGATGGGTTGATTAAAAAGACTCTGGCAAGGCGCAGCCGGCTTTTCATGCCCTTGGAAAGCCGGGAAGCAGGAGTTTTGGCGGCATCTTTTAATCCAACCTGTTCCAGTGTCTTGTAAATTTCTTCGTTTCCTATGTGATAAATCTTTGCGAATATTTTCAGATTGTCAAAGCAGCTGAACCGTTCATAAACGCCGAAGTTATCCATCATAATTCCAAACTGTCTGTAATCGCTGCCTTTTAACTGGTCTGAGCAGATACCATTAATGGCAGAGTATCCGGCATCTGCTTTCTGCTGTCCGGTCAGTATTTTAATCAAGGTAGTTTTTCCGGCACCGGAAGGACCCAGCAGTCCGAAAATTTCGCCCTGCCGGATGGACAGGTCAATGTGGTTCAGAACCTGTTTTTCGCCGAAAGTCATGGTAATTCCGGATATTGTAATTGCCGGTTCACTTTTTGTATTCATAAAATTCTCTCCGTTTCTTTGTTTGTCTGTTGTTTCTGAAATGGAGAATAGCACAGGAAGAAGGAAAGAACAACCATGTTTGACATAAGTTGCCGGAATGGACGCACAAGCTGCCATAAAAGTTTTATAAAAAGAGTCTCTTTGGTACGAAGGTTTATTGACAGAATAATGTCAGAAAGGTATTATTAAAGAGAGGGAATTTACATACAATTAAAGTGATAGAAATAGTATCGGAATGGAGGTCAGTATGAAGATTAAATTTTGTGGAGCAGTAACTTCCGTGACGGGTTCCTGTCATCTTGTAACAACAGACAAACATCAGATTCTGATGGACTGTGGTATGTTCCAGGGAGGAAAAACACTGGAACAGCAGAATACCGAACCGTTTCTTTTTAATCCGGCGGAAATCGAATGTGTTATTTTAAGCCATGCCCATGTAGACCATTGCGGCAGGCTTCCGCTACTGGTAAAACAGGGCTTCAAGGGTCCGATTTATTGTACCGATGCTACCGCAGATCTGCTGCAGATTATGCTGCCGGACTGTGCCCATATCCAGCAGAAGGAAGCAGAGTGGGCCAGCAAAAAAGCAGTCAGAAAGGGTCTGCCGGAAGTAGAGCCGATGTATACCATGGAGGATGCCAACGCAACTTTAAAACTGGTGGCTCCGATTCTGTATGACCAGCTGTTTAACGTCAATGACCAGATGCAGGCAGTATTTAACGATGCAGGCCATATTCTTGGTTCAGCAATTACGGAACTTTGGATTAAGGAAGAAGAAAAAACGGTCAAACTGGTTTATACTGGTGATATTGGTGTGAATGACCGTCCGATTTTAAGAGACCCGGTAAAGATTAAGAAGGCAGATTTTGTAGTAATGGAGTCAACGTACGGTGACCGTCTCCATGAGAGCAACGAAGCAAGCATTAAAGAGCTGATTGGCATCATTGCCGATACGGTAAAACGGGGCGGTAATGTGATTATTCCGGCATTCGCAGTAGGACGTACCCAGGAGCTGATTTATGAGCTGAACCGTTTTTATGAGTCTGACCGGTATTACCATGACCTGCTGAGCCGGGTACATGTATATATTGACAGCCCGATGGCAGTGTCCACGACCCAGGTATTCCGGAGAAATGCCCAGGTGTTTGATCAGGAAACCAGGGAGTACATTCTGGCTGGTGACAATCCGCTGGATTTTCCGAATCTGAATTTTACAAGAACCAGTGAGGAATCCCAGGCATTAAATGATGATCCGAATCCAAAGATTATTATTTCTGCCAGCGGCATGTGTGATGCCGGTCGTATCCGCCACCATTTAAAACATAATCTCTGGAATTCCAGAAACAGTATTGTGTTTGTCGGTTATCAGGCAAATGGTACTCTGGGACGCCGCATTGTGGATGGGGAAAAGGAAGTCTCTGTACTTGGCGAGCGTATTCTGGTGCAGGCAAAGATTTATTACCTGGAAGGATTTTCCGGACATGCAGATTATCTTGGTCTGCTGGACTGGGTAAAAGGATTACAGAAGGCACCACAGAATATTTTTCTGGTACATGGGGAAGAAGGAGCCAAGGACGCACTGGAAGAACTGATCCGTAAGGAAACCGGACTGAACTGTACGGCAATTCATGGAGTAACCGAGGTGGATCTGGCAGATGCCAGCGGTATGACAATAGAGGAAGTAAAAGAAGAATTTGTAAATGAAGAACAGATACGGGCCCTGCAGGATAAACTGGCAGACCTTCAGGAGACAGTCAATGAGTTCCTGATGAATGCCAATATTGTGGTAGACGAAGATCTGTCGGTGGAACATATGGTAGAAATTAAAAATGCCATTATGCAGCTGGAAAAGGAAACAATCCAGCTGGGAATGACAGTAACAAAAGAAGGAAGAAAATAGAAATATAAGTATGAGGAGAGAATGAACATGAACGATGATTTTATTACAATGACTATTGGAAAGCAGAAAAATATTGCCCTGATTGCCCATGACGGCAAAAAGGCAGAGATGGTGGAGTGGTGTGAGGCCAACAAGGAACTGTTAAAGTGCCATTTTCTGTCCGGCACCGGAACCACAGCAAGAATGATTACGGAAAAAACTGGACTTCCGGTACGCGGCTATAATTCCGGCCCGCTGGGGGGCGACCAGCAGATTGGTGCCAAGATTGTTGAAGGGGTGATTGACTTTGTGGTGTTCTTTTCCGACCCATTTGCTGCACAGCCGCATGACCCGGATGTAAAGGCACTGCTGCGTATTGCCCAGGTGTATGATATTCCGATGGCAAATAATAAGGCAACCGCGGATTTTCTGCTGCATTCCACGCTGATGAATGAGGAATACGACCACAACATTATTAATTTTAACAAGAAGATTAAGGAACGGGCAGCGACACTGTAAAAAACGAATGCTTTGATGTGTTTTTTTTAAAAGTAAGAACAAAAGGCAGGTATGGGACTTATGGGCTGAATACCTGCCTGAATATGGTTTATTATGGGAATGAAGTGCTTAAGGTAATTGCAGATTTTTGTGGAACTGGAAAGCAATATTGCATTTTTTGAATCAAGAGCCTATTATTATGAGAAATAGAGAGGACAATCCGATGAAAATCTTGCTGGCAGCAATAAATGCAAAATACATACATTCGAATCTGGCGGTATATTGTTTGAAGGCCTACGCTGCTTCCAAAGGGTATCCGGTGGAAATTGCGGAATACACCATTAATCAGCAGCCGGAAGAAGTCCTCCGGGATTTGTATGAGCGGAATGCAGATGTAGTGGCGTTTTCCTGTTACATCTGGAATATCGGGTTTGTCAAAACAGTAATCAGGGATTATAAGAAGGTGCGTCCGCACTGTGAAATCTGGCTTGGCGGACCGGAGGTGTCCTACCGGGGAGAAGCACTTCTTAAGGAATTGCCGGAGGTCCGGGGCATCATGGTGGGCGAAGGAGAAGAAACGTTTGCAAAGCTGGTGTCGTTATATGAAAGATTAGGGAAAGACAGAGTGTATACCGGAACTGAGGGAAAAAAATCCGGCAGCACTACAGAAAGTGTGTCACATACCAGTGAGGAAGTACAGGATAAGCAGGAAGGTGTCGTCTGGCAGGAAATTCCTGGCATTATCGTGAGACAGACCAATGGAGCCATTCTTACCACAAAGCAGGCTCTGCCTCTGGATTTTTCCAGACTTCCCTTTCCTTATGGCGATGGCAGTGTCAGTGTGCCGGAGAAAGAGGCCGTTTTACTGGATTCCTTCGAAAACCGTATCATCTACTATGAGTCCAGTCGTGGGTGTCCCTTTTCCTGTGCTTATTGCCTGTCTTCCATTGACAAACGGGTGCGCTTCCGGGACATGGACCTGGTGAAGCGTGAGCTGGTGTTCTTTTTGGAAAAACGAGTACCGCAGGTGAAATTCATTGACCGCACTTTTAATGTAAATGGTCCCCGTACCATGGAATTATTACAATTTATCAAAGAAAATGACAATGGAATCACAAATTTCCATTTTGAAATAGCAGCGGAGCTTTTGACAGAAGAACAGACTGTACTACTGAATACACTCCGTCCGGGGCTGGTACAGCTGGAAATCGGTGTGCAGTCCACAAATGAAGAAACATTGCATGCTGTCTGCCGTAAAACGGAACTGTCTGTGTTGAAAGAAAAGGTGGCAGCAGTGCGGGAAAAGAATAATGTACATAGTCATCTGGATTTAATTGCTGGACTGCCAAAGGAGAATCTGGCTTCGTTTAAAAATTCTTTTAATGAAGTGTACCGCATGAGGCCTCATCAGCTGCAGCTGGGATTTTTAAAGGTGCTTTCCGGTGCACCGATGGAGCAGATGGCGGGAGATAATGAGATTGTTTACCAGAGTGCGCCACCCTATGAAGTGCTTTCTACCAGGTGGCTGTCCTTTGAGGATATCATTCTGCTCAAAAAAGTGGAAGAACTGGCAGAAGTTTATTATAACAGTGGACAGTTCATTTATAGTATGATATATTTACAGCATTTCTTTGAAACGCCATTTGACTTTTTTGAACAGCTGGCTTTTTATTATGAGGAAAAGAAACTTCTGGGGATGAAAATTTCCAGAAACAGAAGATATGAGATTCTGCTGGAATTTGTGAAGGAAAGGCTGTTGTTAAAAACAGAAACAGAACTGCCTGTGTTTGGGCAGATTTTATTTTATGATTTCTGTCTCAGGGAAAAACCAAAGAGCCGCCCATCCTTCGGGCAGTGCCGTCAGCTGGACAAACAGAAATTAAAAGAAATCTATCTTTCTTTTGGCGTGAAGCGGGAAGAAGAAGGAATGCATGATATCGAGGAGTTTTCCTTTGATCCGGTGGCAGCAGCAGAGAAGGGAAGCGTTACCGGAGAAGCCTGTTATATCCTGTTTTCCTATGAAACAAGGGAAGCGATGTACGGACAGGCAAAGGTAAAAATAGTAACAGTTCAGCCATAAGCCCGATTGTTCCGCTGCTGCCGGAACAAGGAACATGGAGAATAAAACAGAAAGGTGGTGCCTCATGGCAAAACGCAGAGTATCCCAGAAAGAAAAAGAGCGTGTCGCAGAGGTGCTTGAGCGTCTCGACACTCAGTATACGACAGAATACCGCTGTTATTTAAACCATGAAACGCCATGGCAGCTGCTGGTGGCAACGATTTTAAGTGCCCAGTGTACCGATGCCAGGGTTAATATTGTAACAAAGGATTTGTTTGTGAAGTATCCGGATGTGGAAGCCTTTGCTAATGCGGATTTAAAGGAGCTGGAGCAGGATATCCATGCCACCGGATTTTACCATAATAAAGCGAAAAATATCATTGCCTGTGCCAGAAGGATACTGACAGAGTTTGGCGGCGAAGTGCCCCGGACACTGGAAGATTTAACTTCTCTGGCAGGAGTTGGGCGGAAAACAGCCAATGTCATCCGGGGCAATATTTACAACGAGCCAAGCATAGTGGTGGATACCCATGTAAAACGGATTTCAAAGAAACTTGGCTTTACAAAGGAGGAAGACCCGGAAAAAATTGAATTTGATTTAATGGAGGTCTTGCCGGAAGACCACTGGATTTTGTATAATATTCACATTATTACGCTGGGCAGAACCATATGTACCGCAAGAAATCCGAAATGTACGGAATGTTTTCTTGCAGATTTGTGCAAGGCTGGGACATCGGGTCATTAAAATTTGATGTAGTAAAGCAGGAGAAAAACGTGCGCGGAAAGGAGCAAAAGAGTGAAGGGAATAATTGCAATTGACGTAGAAACTACGGGAATCAGCCCGGAAAAAGAGCGGATGATTGAGATTGGCGCATTTCGTCCGGAAACCGGAGAGATATTCCGCACGCTGATTCATCCGGGCAGACCATTGCCGGAAAAAATTACGGAGCTGACAGGAATTACGGATGAAATGCTGGTTGGTGCACCGGAGGAAAAAGAAGCCATCGGAGCGCTTCTGGAATTTCTGCATGGAGATACGGTTTTACTGGGACACAATATCTGTTTTGACCACAGTTTTCTTGTACAGGCTATCCGGCGATGCGGCTTTGAAGAACCGGAATTTGCCGGAATTGATACGTTAAAGATTTCCAGGGTGCTCTGTCCGGAGCTTCCAAATAAAAAGCTGGAAACGATGGTGGCACATTTTGGTCTGACCAATGAGCGGGCCCACAGGGCATTTGAGGACGCCAGGGTGACAGCCGAACTGTATCAGTGTTTAAAGAGAATGAACCGGGAACCGGAACTATTTGAACCAGTGTCCCTTTATTATAAATCAAAAAAAACAGAGCCGATGACACCAAAACAGCGTTCTTTTTTAACCGCTATTTTACAGTATCATCAGCTGGAAGGTCAGTACAGCATGGAAAATCTCACAAAGAGTGAGGCTTCCCGTCTGATTGACAAACTGTTACTGGCTTATGGAAGAGTCCCTTATCGCCATTAAATTGGAAATAAGTGACTTTTTTGTCATGGATTGGAGCTCTTCTGCACAGGAAATTATAAAATTTATGCGTTCTGTTTCATTTTTTTCTTTATAAATTGTGGCAAGTAATGTATAATTAGCACTAACGTCGGTTTTGATGGACATGGCATACTCTAAAACAGCGGCAGCATCGGTCTTTAAATTTTCCTCATAGAGGTATCTGCCGTATTTGTAAAGGCTGCGGACCAGCTCCAGATAGTTTTTGTCATACTCCATCAGGAAATTAATGTTAGGCGCACCGTACTGCAGTTTTAAATCGGTATTGCTGATTCCGGTGAAATTGACAATTTTTCCGGAAGAAAGTTTTTTTATCAGCTGCTGGGTTTCCGCAATGTCTTCCCGGCTGGTGTCAGGAAACGGAAGACGGTCGATCGGAACGGTGATATAATCTAAATTGGAAATATCCTTTTTTCTGGTGATGTTAGCCTGGCGTTCTTTTTCCCAGAAAGCTTCCCGGATTTCTTCCGCAGAGCGGTCGGTGCGGCTTTTTTGATATTGAATCCAGAGAACCAGAAGAATGGTTACAATAAAAAATACAGGTATCATGGGAACAACCTCGTTTCTGTGTAAAAATTTAGCAGATAACACTTTTTGCCCACAAGGACAGAAAGGTTATGAAAGGAGCATATAAAGCATGAACAGAAAGAAAAGACAAATGGTGGCAAGTGTGATAGTAATTATTCTTGTATTTGCCATGATTCTTCCAATGCTCGCATATATTATTTAGTATAAAGGCGGGAACGGAAAAAGTCAATCGGGACTGTTCACATGAGTTTACGGTATTGGCAGTTTTTTGAGAGAAAATATCCATGTCCGCCTGACTCTTCCTACAGTTGTTCATTTCTGTCGGACACAGACGTTATGGGTTATTTAGGTGTTGATTATAGGGCTGTGTCCGTCAGAACTGTACAACTGTGTCAGAGATGTCGGACATTTGGATGATTTTCTCTCAAAAAACTGCTGTCTACGATTGTATAAAAGGTGTGTGAACAGGAACACTCAAAAGAACGGGGAAATAAGTATGAAATCCGGAAAGATATCCGAGGCCGTATTAAAGCGGTCCATTATAAAAACAGTAAATAAGCAGGGGAAGCAGTCTGTCATTTCCAGGGCCGGAGTTGGAGTGGACGCTGGATTATTTATGTGTGAAGAAATGACCGGTGTCATGGCTTCGTCCTGTACTACCCTTGCGGGAGCGGAGGAAGGTCTGGGTGCCATGGCGGTACACAGGGCCTGTAATTCTCTGGCTGCGGCAGGTGGATTGCCTGTGGCAGTGACGGTGCAGCTTATGCTGCCAGAGTCTGCGGAAGAGGCAGAATTAAAGGATTCCATGAAGGAAATTCTGTCTGCCTGTGAGAAGGCTGGTGTTGCACTGGCACAGGGACATACCCAGGTAAGCACTTTTGTGACAGAAAGGGTAATTTCTGTCACAGCCATGGGTTCTGCTCCGGCAGTTATGACACTGGAAGAGGACGTATATGGCAGCGACCTTGTAATGACAAAGAGTGCCGGTCTTGCCGGAGCAGCGCTTCTGGCAAAGCATTACCGGGAAAATCTGCATGAGCGGTATACCTATGCATTTCTGGAGAAGGCAGCCGCCAGACAGCCGGAAGTTTCTGTGCTTCCGGAGATAAAGGCGGTAAAGGAGCTTGGCGTCCGGCATATGCATGACGTGGCGGAAGGCGGCGTGTTTGGCGCGGTCTGGGAGCTTTGTGAACGTCTGCATGCAGGAGTGGAGCTGGAGTTAAAGAAGATTCCGATTCAGCAGGAAACGGTGGAAATCAGTGAATATTTTGACATCAATCCGTACCAGTTAAAGGGAGACGGAGCATTATTATTCCTGACCCACGACAGCAATGCGGCAATCTCAAAACTGAAAGCACAGGGAATTCCGGCAGTAGTAATTGGAAGGATAACGGACAATCATGACCGTATCGTTATAAATGAAGAAGAAACCCGGTTTCTTGAACCAAATCGTGTGGATGAATACGAGAAAGCAAGAACATGGGAGAAAAAAGTAAGATAGGCTGCTATTAAAAAATAGATAAGGATTAAGCAATCAAACAGCTGCAAAAACAGCTGTAAACATAGAAAGGTTGGTACTATAAAATGAAAGAAAAACTTTTAAGAGCCATTGATAAAAACAGTAAATTATCCCCGGCAGATTTAAGCAGAATGTTTGGTGTCACAGAAGAAGAAATTGTCACCATGATTAAGGAATTAGAAGATGAAAAGGTAATCTGCGGCTATCCGACCCTGATTAACTGGGAAAAGGTAGAGCAGGATGAAAGAGTAACTGCCATTATTGAGGTAAAGGTTACTCCGCAGCGTGGACAGGGATTTGACCGCATTGCAGAGCGCATTTACAAGTTTGATGAAGTGGCAGATGTGTACTTAATTTCCGGTAACTACGACCTGGTTGTCATTCTGGAAGGAAAGAGCATGAGAGAAATCGCAAACTTTGTTTCCGACAAGCTTTCCCCACTGGAAGCAGTGCTTTCCACCTCCACTAACTTTGTACTGAAAAAGTATAAGGAGCATGGTCTGCCGTTAGTTGGCGAAGTAAAACAGGATGAAAGGATGTTAGTGACACCATGAGAAACCCGTTAAGCAAAAAAGTTGTAGAAATTAAGCCTTCCGGCATTCGTAAATTTTTTGATATTGTTAGTGAAATGAAAGACGCCATCTCCCTTGGCGTAGGTGAACCGGACTTCGATACCCCGTGGCATATCCGGGAAGAAGGTATCTATTCCCTGGAAAAGGGAAAGACTTTTTACACCTCCAATGCCGGATTAAAGGAATTAAAAGAAGAAATTACAAAGTATTTAAAGAGACGCTGCCAGTTGGAGTATGATCCTGCACAGGTGCTGGTGACGGTCGGCGGCAGTGAGGCGATTGACGTTGGACTTCGTGCCATGTTAGACCCAGGGGATGAAGTACTGATTCCGGAGCCTTGCTACGTTTCCTATTTACCTTGTGTTACCCTGGCAGACGGTGTTCCGGTAACCATCGAGTTAAAGGCAGAAAATGAGTTCCGCTTAACAAAGCAGGAGCTGCTTGACGCCATTACCGACAAGACCAAAGTGCTGATTATGCCATTCCCGAACAATCCGACCGGCGGAATTATGGAGCGCAGGGACTTAGAGGATATTGCAGAGGTTATTATTGAAAAGGATTTATTTGTTATTTCCGATGAAATTTATTCCGAGCTGACCTACGGTCAGGACCATGTTTCCATTGCGTCCCTGCCTGGCATGAAGGAGCGTACCATTGTCATTAATGGTTTCTCCAAGTCCTATGCCATGACCGGCTGGCGTCTTGGCTATGCCTGCGGACCAAAGGAAATTATTGACCAGATGGTAAAGATTCACCAGTTTGCCATTATGTGCGCACCAACCACCAGCCAGTATGCGGCAGTGGAGGCACTGCGCAATGGAGATGATGACGTTGCTGCCATGAGAGAAGCGTATGACCAGAGACGCCGTTATCTTGTAACGAGATTGAACGAAATTGGCATGCCATGCTTTGAGCCAAAGGGAGCATTTTATGTATTCCCTTGCATCAAGGATTTCGGCATGACCTCCGATGAATTTGCCACTACCCTGTTAAAAGAACAGAAGGTTGCTGTTGTTCCGGGCACTGCGTTTGGTGACTGCGGTGAGGGCTTTCTGCGAATTTCCTATGCGTATTCCATTGAGAATTTAAAGATTGCACTGGACCGCATCGAGGTATTCGTGAAGGGCTTGAAGAAGTAAGGTAACTATGAAGGTACTGAATAGTTACGAACTAAGGGGAAAAGAGGCAGAGGAAAGCATGAACATAGTTCTGTTAGAGCCGGAAATCCCGGCAAATACAGGAAATATTGGCCGTACCTGCGTAGCCACCGGCACAAAGCTTCATCTGATTGAGCCTTTGGGTTTTGATATCAGTGACAAAGCGGTGCGCCGCGCAGGTATGGATTACTGGAAGGATTTAGACCTTGCAGTATATAAGAACTTTGAGGAGT
This sequence comes from Lachnospiraceae bacterium, assembly GCA_017938285.1. GTDB lineage: Bacteria > Bacillota > Clostridia > Lachnospirales > Lachnospiraceae > SIG299. The sequence continues at coordinate 10,697 of JAGBBW010000010.1, read as the reverse complement.
TCCTGGAAAAGAATCCGGGAGCAAAGATATATATGGCCACCACAAAGGCAGAAAAGGCCTACACCCAGGTGGAATACGGCCCGGACGATTATATTATGTTCGGTAAGGAAAGTGCGGGAATTCCGGAGGAAATCCTGCTGCATTACCGGGAAACTTCGGTCCGTATTCCGATGATTGGCGACATCCGTTCCTTAAATCTTGGAAATTCTGTGGCGGTTATGCTGTACGAGGCACTTCGCCAGAATAATTTCGAAGGCATGAATTTACAGGGACAGCTGCACCGTCATGACTGGAGTGAGGCGGATAAATAATAGCAATAATTTTTCTGGCTTTTGGTGCGCTGCATAAGGAGATAGAACATGAATGAACGTGCATTAAAAACGCTGGAATATGACAAAATCATTGAACAGTTAAAAAAATATGCCGGTTCCGAAATGGGACGGGCACTCTGTGGGCAGTTAAAGCCACAGACTGATGTGGAACTTATTAAGAACATGCAGCAGGAGACCAGAGATGCCCTGCAGCGGATTTACCAGAAGGGAAGCCTTTCTTTCAACGGCGTGCCGGATATCCGTGGCGCCTTGAAACTGTTGGAGGTTGGGTCTTCTTTGCTTGCCGGGGAACTGTTAAAGCTGAGTTCCGTACTGACGGCAACCCTGCGGGTGAAAAATTATGGCGGCAAGGTCAGTGAAGAACAGCCGGAAGATACGCTTTCCGAGCGTTTTTCCATGCTGGAGCCGCTGTCCGTGCTGAATAACGAAATTATGCGCTGCATTTTGTCGGAAGAGGAAATTGCAGACGATGCCAGCCCGGGATTAAAGAGTGTGCGCCGTGCCATGAAGGTGACCAACGACAAAATAAGAGAGCAGTTAAACAGCATCGTCAGCTCCCAGGAAACAAAGGGCATGTTACAGGACAGTCTGGTGACCATGCGCAACGGCAGATACTGTCTGCCGGTGAAGCAGGAGTATAAGGGTCAGTTTAATGGTCTGATTCACGATCAGTCGGCGAAGGGTTCCACGATTTTTATGGAGCCGGCCGCAGTCGTTAAGTTAAACAATGAGTTAAGTGAGCTGATGTTAAAGGAAGCCAAAGAAATCGAGAAGATTTTAGCGGATTTAAGCGCCCAGGCGGCAGTTCACACGGAAGATTTAAAATACAACATTGATACCCTCATTGAGCTGGATTTTATTTTTGCCAGAGCCGGACTTGCCAAGGCAATGAAAGCCTCCGAGCCGGTGTTCAATGACCATGGATATATTAACATCAAGAAGGGAAGACATCCTCTGATTGACAGCAAGGTGGTTGTGCCGATTGACATTTACCTTGGAGATGAGTTTGATTTACTGGTAATTACCGGACCGAATACCGGTGGTAAGACCGTTACCTTAAAGACCGTGGGGCTCTTTACCCTGATGGGGCAGGCAGGTCTGCATATTCCGGCCTTTGATGGTTCGGAACTTTCTGTGTTCCGGGAAGTATTTGCGGATATCGGGGATGAACAGAGCATTGAACAGAGCCTGTCTACCTTCTCCTCCCACATGACAAATACCGTGCGGATTTTGCAGCAGGCAGACGAACATTCCCTGTGTCTGTTTGATGAACTGGGGGCAGGAACTGACCCGACCGAGGGTGCGGCGCTTGCCATGGCGATTTTATCGAACCTTCACAGAAGAGGCACCAGAACCGTTGCTACCACGCATTACAGTGAATTAAAGGTTTATGCACTGTCCACACCGGGCGTTTCCAATGCCTGCTGTGAATTCAGCGTGGAAACCCTGCGTCCGACCTACCGCCTGTTAATCGGTATTCCGGGTAAGAGTAATGCCTTTGCCATCTCTTCCAAGCTTGGACTTTCGGATGATATTATTGAAGAAGCAAGAGAATATATTGGTACCAACGACCAGAGCTTTGAAGATGTGATTTCCGGTCTGGAAGAAAAACGGGTTGCCATGGAGGCAGAAAAGCGCCAGATTGAGGAATACAAGGCAGAAATTGAAACATTAAAGAAGCGTCTGACGGAGAAATATGACCGTCTGGACAATGCCAAAGAGCGAATTCTCAGGGAAGCCAACGAAGAGGCAAGGGATATTCTCCAGAAAGCCAAGGATTATGCAGATGAAACCATCAAGAAGTTCAACAAATGGGGCATGTCCGGCAACAACCGGGAAATGGAACTGGAGCGTTCTGCTTTAAGAGAACAGCTGGGCGAAAAGGACAAAAAGCTGGCAGTACGCAGGAAAGCAGCACAGAATACCGCAGAAAACAAGGAACTGCAGGTAGGTGACACCGTCAAGGTATTAAGCTTTAACTTAGAGGGCAAGGTGATAACCCTTCCAAACGCCAAAGGGGATTTAACAGTCCAGATGGGTGTAATGCAGACCCAGGTCAATAAAAAGGACATCCAGTGGATTGGCAGGGAGAAGAAGGAAGAACCAGACAAGAAAAATACCCAGAGCGGCAAGATTAAGATGAGCAAGGCAATGACAATCCGTACCGACCTCAATTTAATCGGTATGCGTGTGGACGAGGCCCTGTCGGAGCTGGATAAATATCTGGATGACGCTTACCTGTCCCATTTAACCCAGGTGACGATTATTCATGGCCGGGGAACCGGAGCGTTAAAGGACGCAGTGCATGCACACTTAAAGAGAACAAAATACGTAAAGAGTTACCGTCTGGGTGCCTTTGGCGAAGGCGACCAGGGCGTAACCATAGTGGAATTTAAGTAACCTGTCCAGTACAGTAAAGGGAAGCAACCAGCCAGAAATAGCAGACCTGGCACGAAAGGAGGATAAAATCCTCTGCCCGCGTGTGTGCGGGCATTTTGCTGCGCAAAACGAAAGGAGGATTGCATGGCAGTCAAACAGAAAATTTTAATTGTAGATGATGATACCAACATTGCAGAACTGATTTCCCTGTATCTGACGAAGGAATGTTTTGAAACCCGGATAGTAGAGGATGGGGAAGAAGCTATCCGTGCCTTTGAGGAATTTCAGCCAAATCTCATTCTGTTGGATTTAATGCTTCCGGGAATCGATGGTTATGAAGTATGCCGTACCGTCAGGAAAACTTCTTCCGTGCCGATTATTATGCTGTCAGCAAAGGGTGAAGTGTTTGATAAGGTACTTGGACTGGAGCTGGGAGCAGATGATTACATGATGAAACCGTTCGATTCCAAGGAACTGGTAGCCAGGGTGAAAGCGGTGTTGCGGCGGTTCCAGCCGGCAAAGGAAGAAACTGCGGGAACCGGTGCAGGGATGACAGGAGGCAGCGTGCCAAATGCCCAGAGCGGCAATTACGTGGAATATCCGGGGCTGCTGGTCAATATGACAAATTATGCCGTAACTTATCTTGGAAAGACCGTGGAAATGCCGCCAAAGGAACTGGAACTGTTATACTTTCTGGCATCCCACCCGAACCAGGTATTTACAAGAGAGCAGCTGTTAGACCATATCTGGGGCTATGAATATGTAGGTGATACCCGGACGGTGGATGTACATGTGAAGCGTCTCCGGGAAAAAATCAAGGACCGGGAAAACTGGAGCATTGCCACAGTCTGGGGGATTGGTTATAAATTTGAGGTAAAAGGACGATGAAGCACTTTTCCATGCTGTGGAAGCTCCTTGCCCTGTTTATCGGGGTGTCTCTTGCCATGTTTATTTTATTAAACACGGCAGGGGTGAATCTTATGCAGAAAAAGCTCCTGGACCGCACCAAAAAAGAATTATATGAGGACGCAACCGAATATGTGTCGGATTATTTACTGGAGTACTACCGGAATAATGCCAGCTATGAGCAGCTGATGTCCCAGTTTCAGCTTCTGGAAGACATGACCGGAGCAAGAATCTGGATGGTGGGAAACAGTGGAATGATTATCATGGATTCGGGAAAAAAAGGGGTAGGTTATGTTCTGACAGAGGAAAAGCCGGATTTTTTTGATCATCATATCCGGGAGAACGTATATCTGAAGGAGTTAACCAGTGAACCGCTGCTTTGTGTTTCCGTGTCCGTCATTCATGATTATGTCAACAAAGGATATCTGGTGATGTCCGTACCAATGGGGCAGATTGAAGCAGATGGAATTTATTATGTAGACTTTGTCAATATTGTCTATCTGATTTTTCTGCCGATTCTTCTGCTGGTATTTCTGCTGATTTATTACATGACCGCAGTACCGGTGCGCCGGATGGCGGAAGCAGCCAAGCAGTTTTCCAGAAGCAATTTCAAGGAACCGTTAAACTTAAGTACCACAGAGGAATACAAGGAGTTGGGCAATACGATTCAGTATATGGGGGACAAGCTGAAGAATGCAGACGATGCCCAGCGTAAGTTTGTGTCCAATGTGTCCCATGATTTCCGCTCTCCGCTGACTTCGATAAAGGGGTATATCGAGGCCATCAAGGATGGTACAATTCCTGCGGAGCTTCAGGAAAAATATCTGGATATTGTAATTTTTGAAACAGAACGACTGACAAAGCTGACCTCTAATCTGCTGGAGCTGAACAGCTTTGATGACAATGGAATTATTCTTCATAAGACAGAGTTTGACATCAATCAGATGATTAAACAGATTGCACTGTCCTTTGAAGGAACCTTTAAGAAAAAAAAGCTGGTATTAAATCTGGTATTTTCACAAAAAGAGCAGTTTGTGAAAGCGGATATGGATAAAATTCAGCAGGTGTTATATAATTTAATTGACAATGCAGTAAAATTCAGCAATCAGGAGTCGTCCATCCGGATTACCACGGAAGAGAGCGGCAATAAGGTGATGATTGCGGTGAAAGACAATGGTATCGGGATTCCAAAGGACAGTCTGAACAAAGTATGGGAGCGTTTTTACAAAACAGATACCTCCCGTGGCAAAGACAAAAAGGGAACCGGTCTTGGGTTATCGATTGTAAAGGAAATTATTACGGCACATGAAGAAAACATCTCGGTAGTCAGTACAGAAGGTGTCGGAACAGAATTCATTTTTTCCCTGCCGCAGGCGGAATAGCCTGTCGCAGGTGCTTATGGAGAGGTATATATGACAGAGAATCCGAAAGAGAAGCAGTCTGAAGACTATCAGTTTATTAATGAAAAGATTGTTCCAAAACGTAAAAACAGATGGATGAAAAAATTGGGGACACTGTTGTTTGTCATATGCATGGCAGCAGTATTTGGTCTGGTTGCCCGGATTGTTTTTCTGGTGTCCGGAGAACAGCTGAGTGAATGGCTTGGCATTGGGGAAGAACGTCAGAAGGTGGATCTGCCACGGCCGACGGAAGGTGGACCACGGATAACCATGTCTCCCACACCAAGACCGGTGAAAACTCCGACTCCTGCAGTGACGATACAGCCGACGGAAGTCCTGGAACCAACCAGCACTCCGGTGGATATAACACCGGGAGAACTGCTCACGGTGACACCGCAACCGGGGGAGCAGGGAGACAGCACATCAGCGGGAAAGCCAGCCAAAGGACCTGAAATGACACAGATTCCGGAAAAAAATGTGACTCCTGTGCCGACAGGCCGGCCGGAAGAAAACAATGCCCAGACGTATCTTTCTGTTTATGAAGAGGTCCGCAGGACAGCAGAAGAAGTATCCGGTGCCTTTGTAACGGTAGAGGCAATTGAACAGGGAGTAGACTGGTTTCAGGAAGTATATGAAAAACGTACCCGCACCACGGGTCTGATTCTTGGAAATGATGGAGTGGATCTGCTGATTCTGGTTGGTACAGAGCAGTTTTCCGGGGCAACTTCCATTGAGGTGTACTTCGGGGGAGAAATGCTTCCGGGCAGAATGTACTCCATGGACCGGGACTATGGTCTGGCTGTGATTGCCGTACCATTGGAGCTGATACCGGAAGAAATTTTAACGGGAGTACGCCTGGGACTTCCGGCAGAATCAGAAGACATTGCCGTGGGACTTCCAGTGCTTGCCCTTGGAGCACCGAATGGCTATGAAGGTTCCATGGAATTTGGCATGATTACAAGTCTTGGCAGTACGGTATCGGTAACAGACGGTGAAGTGGCATACTTTACTACCAATATTAATAATTATACAGAGGGACATGGGTTTGTCGTAAACCTGGAAGGAGAAATTTTAGGAATGATTACCCACACCCATAAAGAGAATCCGGAAGATGGTATTTTTTCAGCAGTATCCCTGGATTCCATCCGTGGTGTGATTATAAAACTGCTGAATAATGCAGAGCGGTCCTATTTTGGAATTAAGGGTCAGGACATTCCTAAAAATCTGAAAAACGAGTATGGACTGACGGCAGGAGTTTATGTCAGTGAAGTGGAAAATGCCTCTCCTGCACTGAATGCCGGTATCAAGACTGGAGATATGATTGTATCTTTAGGTGGAAAAAACGTAGAGGGTATCCGTTCCTTTTCTGATATGATTTTAGAGTGCAGTACACGGGAAATCGTGCAGGTGAAGATACTCCGGAAGACAGAGGACGGTCTGAGGGAAATGACGCTGGAAGTGGCACTGACCGGAAAAAAATAAGGGACTGCTGTGGATTTGATTGCAGCAGTATAGTAACTGTGTAGTGGGAAAATGGTGTTGTCCTGTACCAGACAGTTACAGAATAGTTCAAATTGAGAAGAAAATAGAAATGGAGAGTTATATGAGATATTTAAGAGATTTAAGAGAAGGCGATATGTTATCGGAAACTTACCTGTGCAAGACGAAGCAGGCTATGCAGACAAAAGCAGGAAAGAACTATTATTCCCTGATTCTGCAGGACAGGAGCGGTACGATAGACGGAAAAATCTGGGATTTAGGACCGGGGATTGACCATTTTGAAGCCATGGACTATATCCGTGTGGATGCCCAGATTGTCAGCTTTCAGAATGCACTGCAGATGAACATCCGCCGGGTACATAAATGTCAGGAAGGGGAGTATGACCCGAAAGAGTATATGCCATGTACCGACAAAGATGTGAAAGAACTGTACCAGGAACTGACCTGTTACATCAAGAGCATGAAAAATGAATATCTCAGAACACTTGCCAGCAGTTATTTTATTGAAAATAAGGAAGCGGCAAAGGCTTTTGCAAACCACTCCGCTGCAAAATCCGTACATCATGGTTTTATGGGAGGACTTTTGGAGCATACCGTCAGCGTAACCAGACTGTGTGATTATATTGCGAAAAACTATCCGGTGGTGAACCGTGACCTGCTGCTGACGGCTGCCATGTTCCACGATGTGGGCAAGGTGAGGGAGCTTTCTACCTTCCCGGAAAATGATTACACGGATGCAGGACAGCTGCTGGGTCATATTTACATGGGTGCAGAGCTGATTAATCGTCTGGCATCAGAGATTCCGGGATTTCCGGAAAAATTGAAGCATGAGCTTATACACTGCATTCTGGCGCATCATGGAGAGCTGGAGTTTGGTTCGCCAAAGAAACCTGCACTGGTGGAAGCACTGGCACTCAGTATGGCAGATAATCTGGATGCAAAGCTGGAAACCATGACAGAACTTTTAAACGGTACGGAGGAAAAAGGCTGGCTGGGATTCCAGAAGCTGTTTGAATCCAATGTAAGGAAAACAAGCGAAAGTTAAACGGAAATAAAGAGGATGTGCCTGTGGAAAAGGGCTGCGGCTAAGTATAGTTGGAGGAAAATATGGTAAAAAATCAGACGGTAACAATAACAATAGAAGATATCGGTAATGACGGAGAGGGTATTGGCAGATATGAGGGCTATACCCTCTTTGTCAAAGGTGCAGTTGTTGGTGATGTGGCAAAGGTTAAGGTTTTAAAGGCGAAAAAGACGTATGGTTATGCAAAACTGGAAGAGCTGCTTACTGCGTCTCCGGACCGTGTGACGCCAAGGTGTCCGGTGGCAGGACGGTGTGGTGGCTGTCAGCTTCAACATATAGCGTATGAACGCCAGCTTGCGTATAAGGCAGACAAGGTGAAAAACTGCCTGGCACGGATTGGAGGAATTCCAATGGAGAAGCTGGAACAGCTGATGGAGCCAATTATTGGCATGGAGGAGCCGTATTATTACCGGAATAAGGCCCAGTATCCGGTAGGAACGGACAAGGAGGGCAGACCTGTGATGGGCTTTTATGCCAGTCACAGCCATAACATTATTGAATGTATGGACTGTGCCATCCAGGAACCGGTCAATGCAGTGATTCTTCCAGTAATTAAAGAATTTATGCAGGAAAAGAAAATTTCCGCGTATGAGGAAGAGTCCGGCAAAGGCCTGCTCCGCCATGTTCTGACCCGGGTTGGATTTACGACAAAAGAGGTTATGCTCTGCCTGATTATCAATGGGAAAAAGGTTCCGTTTGTGGACGAGCTGGTGGAAAAAGTGTCAGCTGTCGTGGAAAACTTCAAGGATTTTAACGGAACCGGTGGATATCTTTTAAAGAGTTTCTGCCTGAATGTGAATACCGCAAAAACGAATGTGATTCTTGGACAGGAAATCATTCCGGTGTATGGGGAAACTTACATTACGGATTATATCGGAGACATTAAATACCAGATTTCCCCGCTGTCCTTTTACCAGGTAAATCCAAAGCAGACGGTGAAGCTTTATGAAAAGGCACTGGAATATGCCGGACTTTCCGGCGATGAAACCGTCTGGGATCTGTACTGCGGTATCGGCACGATTTCCCTGTTCCTTGCCCAGAAGGCAAAGCAGGTGTATGGTGTGGAAATCATTCCGCAGGCCATTGAGGACGCAAAGAATAATGCCAGAATCAATGGACTGACAAACGCCGAGTTCTTCGTAGGAGCAGCAGAAGATGTCATGCCTGCAAAATACAGGGAATCCGGCGGCACGATGAAAGCAGATGTTATCTGTGTAGACCCGCCAAGAAAAGGCTGCGAGGAAAGTCTGCTGGATACGGTGGCAGCCATGGAGCCGGAACGGATTGTGTATGTTTCCTGTGACCCGGCAACGCTGGCAAGAGATGTGAAATACCTGGGAGAGAAAGGGTATGAAGTGAAAAAGGTGTGTCCGGTGGAGCAGTTTGGGCATAGTTTTCATGTGGAGACGGTAGTACTTTTATCCAACGAAAGAAATTAACATTATAATTGCTCATTCTTCTTACATTGCAGAAGAGAAAAGAGAATGTGGTTTAGCGGTTTATGAGCCGTACAATGCAGTTGAAAATCCTGTTAGGGTTTCACGCTGTCCTGATGAACGGAAAGAACAGATAAGAGAAGCATTAAGTTTTTTGATGTGCTACGAAGCGTAGCACCAATGTAAAATGCGAATTCTTGTTGATTGTAGGAGGAAATGATAGAATAATCACATTCAAAACAAGGAGGACTAATTATGACATTAGGAGAAAGAGTAAAAAAATATCGTCAGATGGCAGGGTTATCGCAAGAAGGTCTTGCGGAAAAGTTAAATGTGTCGAGACAGGCAATTACAAAGTGGGAAAGTGATAGCGGAATACCAGATATTGATAATTTGATTTCACTTAGCAAAGTAATGGGAATTTCGTTGGATGAACTTGTTATGGGTGAAAAGGAAAAGGACAGTTCTGATATAAAAAGAGGTGCTATTACTCAAAGAAATAAGAACAGCACATTATATTTGGTTTCGGCAATATGTTTTTTGTTCGCCTGCTTTTGTTGGATTATTTATATAATTTTAACTATTTCACATGGAAATGATGTTGCAGCAGTTGTAGGTATGATAAATATAGTCATACTTAGTTTTCCAATGAGTATCAATTTGAGAAGATATATTGATGCAAAGGAGCAAGGAAGTAATAAAGATTAGTTGATAAAAATACTGATAAAGTCTACCAATTAAATTTTTTTTGTTGTATAATGGGTTTGACGTACAGAACACCTCTTTCTTGTGTATTTGTCTGCAAACTTATTATACAACAAAAGGTGGTCTGTACGCTATTTTTTATTTAAAAAGTTGTAAACTGGTGTTTTAATGAAAAAGCAATCCTTTTAGCTTATGACTTGAAAGAGAGCGGAAACAAGAATAAGATGTGGATTGCCAAGGATGCATTAAAAGAGTTAGAGACACTTGTTAAGGTTGAAGGAAGGGGGAGACTTATTTCTTCAAATAGCAGGATGGGAAGAGAATAATTTATGATTAATCACTCCGTTTACCATGGTGTAAATTGGGTGATTTTTATTATAATAATAAAATATGCAACGAAATGAGAATAAATCTCGTTTGAATGTTGAATTTTGCAAAAAAACTGTATATACTAGAAAAGTAGAAAAGAAGGTGAGGTAGCAATCATGTTAATTCAATTTAATTTTAAAAATTTCAAATCATTCAGAGAAGAGGCTGCTTTGGACTTGTCAGCAGCAAAGATGACAGAGTTTTCAGATAGAGTAGTGACGGTTGGTAGCGAGAAGATTTTGCCGGTTGCTGCTATTTATGGTGCGAATGCAAGCGGAAAGTCCAATATATATAATGCTTTTGAATATATGTCTGAGTATGTTGCAGAGTCCTTTAAGTATGGCGATGAAGAGGAAAAGTTTGAGGAGTTCAGACCGACGCCGTTCTTGTTTGACTCCACATCGGCCGATGCAGAATCCAGCTTTGAGGTGTATTTTACATTGCCTGGTGACAAGTCTGAGAGAAGCTATAACTATGGTTTTTGCATCAATAAGGAAGGTGTAACCGAAGAATGGCTTAATTCCAAAGCAAAGACTGCCAGAAAATACAGTACAGTATTTTATCGTGGAACTACTGACGAGGAGCT
>JAGBBW010000009.1 GCA_017938285.1 Lachnospiraceae bacterium | reverse complement strand
ATAGAAGTTTCCTGCTGGCTGGTGAAACAGGAAAATGGCATGTACAATATGGATGATTTTTGTGCTAATGAAGAGGGAAGTATATGCTGACCTCCAACAGATATGTTGTAAAAACCATGAAAATAGGCTATAATCAGAAATGGTTGTAGTGATATTGATTGGAGGCGGCTGATCATGGAACAGTTTTATCTGGAAAAACTAACATTAAAAAATTATAGAAGATTTTCACATAAAGAATTTGCGCTTGATCAACACATGAATGTTTTGGTAGGCTCTAATGCATCTGGTAAAACGACTGTTTTGGAAGCTGCCTGCGTAATGTTAGGTGCGTATTTGGCAGCATATAAAAGGTATGTGCCTAGTCGTTTTGTATTCAATATTTCAGAATGGGATGTGCATAGAAAGCTTCAGAAGGCAGCGCAGCCGGATGTATTGATTAGTCCTGATATTGCGCAGTATCCCTGTATGATTGGCACAAATTTAATCATGGATAAAGACTCTTTCGTATATAGAAGAGTGTTAGAGAAAAAAGACGGGCGTACGAAATTTGATGGAAATAATCCGATGCAGAAGCAGATTGTTGCATGGGAAGAAATGTTTAGTGCAGCGGATAGAAGTGATAAAGATACGGTATTACCATTAGTTTTATATTTGAGTTCAGCGCGGTTATGGAATGAGGATAAGAATTCCCGGAAGGAAGAAGGCATTCCCGGAAGAACCGATGCGTATTATCGCTGTCTGGATAAAAAAAGAGGGACGCAGTTTACATTTAACTATATAAAAAAACTGGTTGAGATATCAGTACAGGAGAAAAATGGAGTAGACTTTCCAGCATATACATTAATTATGGATGCAATAAGAAGAAGTGTTATGGATGAGTTAAAACCTGGACAGACCATAGAGTATTCTTCCCGTTATGATGGTCTGGCACTGGTGGAAAAGGATGGAACATGGATTCCGTTCGATGGATTAAGTGACGGATACCGGGGCGTTATAAAGATTGTAGCAGATATAGCAACCAGAATGTGTATATTAAATCCGTATTTAAAGGAAAAGACTCTAAAAGATACACCGGGTGTAGTAGTAATAGATGAGCTGGATTTGAGTCTTCATCCGAGTTGGCAGAGACGTATTGTTAAAATACTTACGGAGCTTTTTCCTAAAATTCAGTTTATATGTGCGAGCCATTCACCGTTTATTATTCAATCCTTGAAAGAAGGGCAGCTTATCTCTATGGATGGTGAAGTGGATGACGAGTATGCAGGACAAAGTATTGAAGATATTGCGGAGGATATTATGGGGATTGACAATCCGCAATACAGTGATGAAAAGCGGGAAATGATGGAACTGGCAGAAAAGTATTTTTCTGAATTGAATGGTGTGAATAATCAGGAAGATTTGAAAACAATACGAGAAAAGCTAGATTACCTGACTGCAAAATTTGGTGATAATCCTGCGTATTATGCTTTTTTAAGACAAAAGTATCTTGAAAAAGCAGCAGAACTGAGGTGATATTGATGCGACCGATAGATAAGGGAAAATCACCTTACAGTAAAATTAGTAATTATCAGGAAGCTGAGCCATACCTGAATAAACGAATAGGCAGGTATTGTTCATTTTGTGAAATGCCGATTTTTCATGTTCCTGAAGTAGAGCATAGGGAAGGTAAAGCAAGTGGTGGTGACTTGACAGCCTGGGAAAATCTTTTGTATGGCTGTAAATACTGTAATACGAGAAAATCACAGAAAATTAAGGCAGGGGAAGCTGATAAATGGATTTGGCCTGATAAGGACAATACCTTTTTGGCGTTTACATATACAGATGGAATTCCAAAGGTGAATGAAGCGTATTTGAAAACTGTGGATGCTAAAGTGCTTGAAAAGGCGCAGGGACTCTATGATGGCGTTGGTTTGGGACATTATCCTAAAAATGATAGTGATAAGGATAAGCGGTGGCAAAGGCGGATTGTGACATTAGGTATTGCGGAAAACAGCAGGCGTATCTGGTTGAAAATGAAAGACAGTGAATTTAAAGAGGATGAATTGAAGCAAATTGTTACAATGGCTACGCAGACAGGCTTTTTCTCAATCTGGATGATGGTCTTTCAGGATGACAGCGAGGTGAAACGTGAATTAATTAAGGCTTTTCCGGGCACAGCAGAAAAGTGTTTTGATACGAATGGATGTGCAAAATTATATGGCGGAGAACTGGAGTAGTAAAGGCGCTAAAACAACAACTATTGAAAACAGACTATGGACTTGCCGTTTGGCAGGTCCTTTCCTTTTGTTAAGGAAAGACTGGACTGAACGGTTTGGGCCGGTAGAGGCAAGTGCGGTCAAGGATGTGCAAGTAGATACAAATAGAACATTTAGGAGTGGGGAAAGTGGGAGGTGACGACACTTCTGGGACACCTCGGAAAAGACCTAGATATTTTTTGTAAAAACTATTGAAATCAATTTTTAATTCACTTATGCTTATTTTGGACGTCTAAAATACAAGAAAATTTGAAAGTGAGATATAGTTTCATGAATAAAGAAGAATTGCATAGTTTTGTAGAAAAACAACAGCCGAATATATGTCAAATAGTGGCCATTAAGGATAGTGAAATCGCTTATAGTGATACTTGGAATGATTATAAGAAGGATGACTGTACACATATCATGTCGGCCACAAAGAGTATCATGTCTTTGCTTATCGGAATTGCCATAGATAAAGGGCAAATAGGAAGTGTGGATGACAAGATTTTGGATTATTTCCCTGATTATAGAGTAAAAAGGGGAGAAAGGACAATTTACGAGATAACTATAAAGCATTTATTAACCATGAGAGCACCATATAAGTGTAAGGGTGACCCTTGGACGAAGGTATGTTCCAGCGATAATTGGACCTATGCATCACTAGATTTTTTAGGAGGAAGAAAAGGCTTAACGGATGAATTTAATTATCAGACTGTGTGTCTTCATATCCTTTCCGGAATTTTGTATAAAGCAACCAAAATGAAAACGGTAGATTATGCCAACGCATACCTGTTTGAACCCTTAGGTATTAAAAAGCATGAAAACTATTTGGCAGAAACTGCGGAAGAGCATAAGCAATTTACAATCGGAAAGCTGCCGAAAGAGAATATTTGGTTCTGCGATACGGATGGATTAGGAACTCCGGGATACGGACTTTGCATGTCGGCAGAAGATATGGCAAAAATAGGATTATTGTGCCTGAACAAAGGTGTTTATGATAATAAACAAATCATTTCTTCAAGCTGGATAGAAGAGATGACAAAATCTCGAACTGTGGAAAGCAACAATTTCAGAGGTATGGAATATGGGTATTTGTGGTGGATTATTGACCGTGAAAAGAATATATATGCAGCCATTGGAAATAGTGGGAATGTTATTTATGTCAATCCAGAAAAGAATATTGTAATAGCGGTATCCTCTTATTTTAAACCTGCTATATTCGATAGGGTTGATTTTGTTCAGGAATATATGGAACCGTTTATTAGTGAGATATAATTCACTTTATCCTGTGCTCGTGGTGACTATACTGAGGATTCCGATATTGATATTGCTTTACTGACAAAAAGTGACCGTTTGGAAGTAAAGAAATATGATGATGCTTTGGCAACAATTGCAGCAGAAATGGCGGGGAGACACCCTGCCAATTTTTATATTGTAGAAGGAAATTGAAAGAAAAATTATATATAAGTTCGGGCAATTTTTGGGCACCTGAAGCAGAAAAACGAAATTATCTTGGCTGTTCGCGAGTTCGAATCCTTCCGTCTCCGTTTTGTCAAGGAAGGACACCTTGAGAGGGATTACGTTGATGATTAAAGAGGCACTGGTAAATGCAAATCCGAGGCTGCATGAGGAAAATGTGAATATTTGCAGTATTCGTGGAGGCAACATTTTTGGTGAGCATGAGGTGATTTTTGCAAATTGCAAAGATGAGGTAGTTACGTTCAGACATCAGGTGTCCTCCAGGGAAACTTTTGCAGATGGTGCGATAGAAGTTTCCTGCTGGCTGGTGAAACAGGAAAATGGCATGTACAACATGGATGATTTTTGTGGCAACTAAAAGGTATTTAAGAGGTATTTGAGAGACAAGGATATGCGAAAACTGATTATACTCAGAGGAAATTCCGGCAGTGGAAAAACCACGATTGCCAAGGAATTACAAAACCGGTTTGGTGCCAATACGATGTGTATTTCGCAGGATGTTATCAGAAGAGATATTCTTAAGGTCAAGGATGGAGAAAACACGCTGGCGTTACCTTTAATGAAGGAACTTCTGCTGTATGGTAACAGGAACAGCGAGATTGTTATACTGGAAGGAATTATGTATGCGGACTGGTATCAACCATTATTTGAACTTGCGGTTCAACTGTATGGTACGGAAATATATGCTTACTATTTTGATTTGCCTTTTGAGGAAACTTTAAAGCGGCACCAGACAAAACCGAACTGCCATGAATTTGGCGAGGAAACAATGCGGAGATGGTGGCGGGAAAAGGATTTTTCGGATGTGCTGAAGGAAGTCTGTATTACAGAAGAAAAAGATAGGGAACGTATTGTTGCAGATATTTGTGATACGGTTTTAGGATGGTGATTTTCAAGGTTCGGGTACATACATTTCTAACCGAATTGTTTTGACTATTAACAGAGACCTTAAATCTGTTCCAGTGGTCAGGATGGAGATGGGAAAGCCATTCCCATAGCAGAACAAAAGCGGAGCATAATGTCACTGTGCTTGACAGCATATAAAACAAGAAGTACAATATTTCCCAGAGGAGTCATTTCCTCTGTTGAAACTATAAAATCATTTAATTTTGAAAGGCGGAATTAGTTTATGTGTAAAAAAATAATGTGTAAGGAGGCGCACGAATAAGACCTCCAAAGCAAGGAGGAAAATCCTCTCCCGCAATCGGGCGGCGGGCATTTTCCTTCGGAAAAATAAGGAGGATTAAAAATTGAACAAACACGAATTTAGTGAAAATCTGATGGACATTTTGTGCCATTGGGAGTTTAACGGCTGTGTAAGTATCTGCAAAAATGGCACGTCGGTTTTTGAGGGTTTCCGTGGCTGGGCAAATTATGAAAAGAAGGTTTGGCACACGTTAGAATCCCGGTTCCTGATTGCTTCGGTAACAAAGCAGTTTACTGCTGTCTGCATCATGATGTTGGTGGAGGAAGGAAAGCTTCATCTGGAGGACAAGCTGGGCGAATATCTTCCGGAATATGTGCATTCCGATAAAATGTCGATTTGCCAAATGCTCAACATGATGTCGGGAATTCCGGATATGATTAATGATGTGATTGCCGGACTGCTGGAGGCAGAAGGCATACCGGAGGGCAGGTCGGAAAAAGAGCAGATAATTTACGAATATAATGCCATGAGCAGACCGTTTGCCCTGGCTGAGGTTCTGGAGCTTGTGAACGATAAGGAACTGGACTTTGCACCAGGGGAAATGATGCGATATTCCAACACAAATTATGCTTTCCTAGGTTTTGTTGTGGAAAGAATCAGTGGGAAGTCGCTGGAGGAGTTCATGACGGAACGCATTTTCAAACCGTTGGGAATGGAGCACACCAGTTGCCGGCCGGAGCGGGCTTCCTGTCCGGGATATGAAAGGCAGGAAGAAATTATTTATCTTGGATACGGCAGGGATACCAGCGGAGATGGCTGTATTGTGTCCACGGTTCAGGATTTAAGCCTGTGGCTGAATGCTGTGCTGAAAAAGCAGCTGTTGTCACAGGAAAGCTGGGAGCAGATTCTGACGATGGTTCCAAATCCGGACAAGAGTTACTGGCTGGAGAATTATGGATTTGGCTGGGATAAGACGGGCATCTGGTATCAGCATAATGGTGGCGATATGGGCTATGTCTGTTTTGTATTTCTCTCGTTTGAAAAGCAGATTACGGTGGCAATCTGTGAGAATATACCACCACTGCCATTAGACGAACCGGCAGGCAGAGTGGAGTTTGCGATTATGGAATGCGTGGATAAGCTTTGATTTCAATAATAAGCAGGATATCCTTGGGAAAAGGGTTGCTGAAAGTTAATAAAATGTGAAAATGCCCACTGGGACTGTAATGGTTCCTGATATACAGGGAGGAGGATGAGAAAAGATGAAACGAAAGAAACGAGCATTATATAAAAACGGAGTCCGGAAAACTTTTGCCCATGCAGAATAGCAGGCATATAGATTTCTGTATGGGCGAATAATACTATATGTTCTGCTGTTTCTGCACTTTATTTATTCAAAGATAGATAAGGAGCGGTAAAAATGAAATATGTAAATGCAGCAGAAATATTGCCGGAAAATTTATTAAGGCAAATTCAAACTTATATTGATGGAGAGGCGCTTGCTATTGCTGGCAGGCGTCTTTTTTGAATTGTAGGAGCAACGTAACTGTTCAGTACCTTCATAGTTACGGAGCGATAATAATTATAATCATTCCTGGTCCGGTAACCAATATACATTTTGTTTTGCGCCCGGGATATGAAGAACTGGCAGATGAAATGATTGCATACGCAATTGATGTATTCCCGGATGTGAATAATGAAAAAGAATTTGCATTTTCAGAAGGGCAGAAGGCTCTTATGGAGGCATCTGAAAAAAGAGGATATAAATTGTGCCGTAAAGAAAGGGAGTATAGACTCGATATGACAGTTTCCGTACTAAATTATGAGCTTCCACAAGGATTTCATTTTGTTGACCCTTCGGAAGTTGACCCATTAAAGCTTGCCAGATGTACCTGGAAAGGATTTAATGAGTGGGAACTGGGACCTTTTGAGAATTGGGATGTTCCAGATGAAAAAACTGATTGGAATCCGCATAAATCATATACTGGTGTTTTGAGCAATGTGATAGCGCCGCCGCCACATTCCACCTACGAATATAATATGATTATTGCCAATGAAGACGGGGAGTATGTGTGCTTCTCGGGAATGTGGTGGGTTCCGGAAAACAAGCTTGCCTATATGGAGCCGTTGTGCACCATACCGGAATACAGGCATCGGGGGCTGGCCGCGGCTGCGTTGAGCGAACACGGTCGGAGATTTAAGGAAATGGGAGGCAGATTCCTGACCGGTGGCGGGAATGAGTTTTATAAAAAGATTGGATATGATGTAGAGGTGTATACGTTGATTTACATGAGGTAAGGAGGATGAACTGTAAAAGGCACCCACAAGTGAGTGCCTTTACTGCCCTTACGGCCAAAATACTTCTTAAAAAATTGCCCTTACGGCGTACAATTAATAATTAAAAGCATGCCCTTACGGCGTATATTGCTTTTCTTACCTTTATAATAAAGTATATGTGCCTAAATGTCAATTGGTTTCTTTTTACTTTTCATTTTTTGGGGCAGCAATGTTATTATTTGATGATTTAAGAATGTTATTCTCTTCAAGCAGCTTGTCGTAAGCTTCCTGTAAAACTTTGTTCTTTTCCTGCTCTGATTTATAAGCCTGTACAAGTTTTTGGTATTCAATCCATTCTTTAGAAAAGAAGTTTTTAATCATAGTTTTACGTATTTCACGAAAAACATTAGTATCATCATTTAGATTACCTGCAATGCTGCCGGATACAGAAGTAATGCGGGTTTTTGACATTATTTTTGCATTGTTTAAGATTAGAGCACAGTCATGTGCAAATCCTTCAGTAGTGCCAACTTTGCGATAGTACCATTTTCCGGTAGGATTATCAATCGGATGAAAGGAATCGGCTACTTTTGCAGGGGTACTTGTTGTTGGAATTACCAAAACAGTGTTTGACCATTCTTCAATAATTACAGCCGGATGTTTATAGGAAAGTTCTGGAGAGAAATTATTTCCCCATTCCATTTGAACAATTTTGCCGACACCGTAGGAACGGTTTGTGACAATGTCTTTTTTAGTAATCCAACGGTTTAGGCTGCTAATAATCATGGCCATTTCGCTTTCTGATAATCTTTCAGCCGCAAATATTAAATTGGACAATATTTGCATATAAGAAGCTAAAACTTCACTGGTGTCTTTTGCCATGGTTAAACGTGAAGTTGGATCGGTAGCAATGGATGCAAGTTTTTCATAATCTATTTGCATAATATTCCCTCTCATGTAATGTAAACTTATTGTAACATATATTAAAAGATAATAAAACAGGGATGTTTTGAGAATGGAAGTTTTCAACGTGATAATACGAAATCGGATTTTGTTGTCCCTGTGTCCAGTACATCGGTTTTTGATTAACTAGACCAAATACTTGTCTATTTCTTCCATAGTATAAATGCAAAAATCCATCTTATACTATATCTGGAAAAACATAATAAGTCAACGAATTTTAAATTTTAGCAGATTAATATGTTTTGTCCTGTAATATTTTCGAAAATAGTTTGTAAACTTTAACTTAATCGTATAATTTATCAAGAAAAATGTTGTCAATTCATAATGAAATCTGATATAATATAAACAATAGGGAGCTTTTTTGAGGTGAAATGGTATGGAACAGGGATTATTTCAATTTTCTATTGATAATACGTCAGAAATTGTTTTGATTTTTGATGATACTGGCAGAATAATCTATGCAAACAGGTCAGCGGTACAGCAGCTGGAGTATGACCAGGTGCTGGATCGTTATGTCACCGATATATTTCCCAAAGAAGTCCAGACAGAGTATGACTTGAAAGAAGTGGCGGCGGACCGGAATGGAGAGGCGCGGCAGATGCTTCTTTACCGGGGAAACCGGACCTGTTTTCCGGCCAGAGTAAAGTTTCTCCCATATAAGGAAGCGGATAAATGTCTGTATGTCTGCATGGCAAAAAATATTTCCAATGAGAGTTTTCTGGAGAAGAAAGCAAGCATTGCAGGCCAGGAGGCAGAAGAAGCCCATAAGGTGAAAACAGAGTTTGTGGCAAATGTGACGCATGAGCTCAGAACTCCGGTGAATGGTATCCTTGGTAATACAAGGGAGCTGCTGGAGATGGAGACGGATAAGGACAAGCTGCGGCTGTTACATCTGGTGGAGCGGGGCTGCCGTGACATGAACTCCATTATTAATAATATTCTGGATTTTTCCAAGCTGGAGGCAGGAAAGTTTGTGCTGGAGCCGAGAAAGTTCCAGTTCCGCAATATGATGGAGTATATCCAGGCGAATCACCAGAAACGGATTACGGAGAAGGGTCTGGAGTTTTCCATGATTGTTTCCAATGAAATTCCGGAACATGTGATTGGCGATGAACTTAGAATTGTGCAGATTTTAAATAATCTGATTTCGAATGCATATAAATTTACTTCTGTGGGTGAAATCCACGTGGAGGTGGTAAAGACTGCACAGACAGACAACCGGATGGAGCTGTTTTTTATGGTGGTGGACAGTGGCATTGGCATTGCCAGACAGGATCAGGACAAGCTGTTCAAAAGCTTTTCCCAGGTGGATGCGTCTATTTCCAGAAAATACGGTGGTACGGGTCTGGGGCTTAATATCTGTAAGCAGCTGGTAGAGCTGATGAATGGAAATATTTTTGTGCAGAGTGAAGTTGGAAAAGGAACGATTTTTTCTTTTGATATCTGGGTGGAAGTGCCGGAGGAAGAATGTACGGGTTCCGGGGATTCCAGTGTGGCAGCATTTGCAGGAAATGCACTGGAACAGACGCTGATACAGAAACTGACCAGTCTGTCGGAGACGGCAGCAACAGATAAAATCTGGCGGTTTGGTGAACGGGAGAACAAAGAAGAAATTAAAAAGAAGCTGTCCAAGCTGGTGCTCAGTATTGAAATGGAAAACTGGGAAAAGGCAGAATCTTTTGCGGAGACAGTAAAGCAGCTGGTGGAAGAGGCGCCGAGGGAAGTAAAGAGTGCGGCTCTGCGGCTGAAAATGTCAGTGCAGAAGGGAGACTATGAGAAGGCGGCAGCTGCGGCAGAGGTATTGCAGCAGATAGTGGAGGAAGTGCATGGCAGAGGATAACTTACAAAAAGAAATTTCACGAATACTGATTGTGGATGATGTGGAAGCAAACCGTTTTATTCTGCGTGACATCATTACAGAGATGGGCTATCTTCCGATGCTGACAGAAAATGGCGCCCAGGCGCTGAAAATTGTACAGCGAATAAAACCACAGCTGATTATTCTGGATATCGCCATGCCGGAGATGGATGGTTATGAGGTATGCCGGACTTTAAAGGCAGATCCGGAGACAAAGGCGATTCCGATTATTTTTATTTCGGCATTTGATGATCCGGAGGATATAGTGAAGGGATTTTACCTTGGCGGTGAAGATTATATTACAAAGCCGTTTGTGCCAGAGGTTGTCAAAGTCCGTGTCGGTATGCACTTAAAGCTTTACGATGCAAACCGCCGGATGGCAGAAATGAACCGTCAGCTTCAGGTTTCCATCAAGGAACAGTTAAAGCAGATGGAGATTGAGCGTAGAAGTATTTTATATGCGCTGATTCGTGTGGCGAGGGAAAATGCCTGTTATGATGAGGCATATATGGAGCGGTTAAGCTACAACTGCCGGATACTGACAGAGGCAATGCAGCTGTCAGATTTATACGGTCAGCTGATTTCCGATAAATATGTGGATACCATGGAACTGGCGGCACCGTTATGTGATCTTGGAAATATGGCGATTCCGACGAACATCCTGCAGAAGCAGGGGGCACTGACAGAAGAAGAAAGTGCCATTATGCGGACACATACTACGATTGGAGCAAGGATTTTACAGGATATAGGGGAAGTAAGCAGTGATAACCGGCTCATCCAGATTGCGGTGGAAATTGCAAAGAACCATCATGAAAACTGGGATGGCAGCGGCTATCCGGATGGCAGGAAAGGGGAAGAGATTCCTTTATCGGCCCAGATTGTGGCAGTGGTAGGTAACTATTGTGCGCTGACAGAGCGGCGTACTTACCGTGGTTCTTTTACCAAAGAGGAAGCGTTTGAGATTATGGAAAAGGATATGGACAAAAAATTTAATCCAAATATTTTTGGTATAATGAAGAAAATTGCACGACAACTGAAATAAAGTAGGAATGGGTTATGGGAAAACTAATGACAGAGGATGAGTTCCAGCGTATTTACCGGCATGTGAAGACCCGGTATGGTATCGATATGGAGCGGAAAAAGGAAATTGTACAGGGAAGGCTGGAAAACTACGTCCAGACAGGCGGTTACACGACGTATCAGGAGTATATGAATGCAGTGGAACTGGATTATACAGGGAAACTGGAGCGTGAACTGGTGAATCTGCTGACGACAAACCACACCTTTTTTATGAGGGAGTTTGATCATTTTGAGTATTTAAAGCGGATGGTGCTGCCGGAACTGAAACAGAGAGAAGAAAAGAACCGGGATTTATGTATCTGGTGCGGGGCAGCTTCCACTGGGCAGGAACCGTATATGCTGGCCATGCTTTTAAAAGACTTTTTTGGACTGGAGCATGAACACTGGGATACCAAGGTGCTGGCTACGGATATTTCCACCCAGGTGCTGGAGCAGGCAGTCCGGGGAATCTATGAAGAAAATCAGATTTCGGTACTGCCGGAGCACTGGAAGAGACGGTTTCTGCGCCCTGTAAATGGTGGTACCCAGTATGAAATCAGCGCGGAAATCAAGGAAGAAGTGCTTTTCCGGCAGTTTAACCTGATGGATACTTTCCCATTTAAACGCAGAATGCACATTATATTTCTGCGGAATGTAATGATTTATTTTGATAAGGAAACAAAACGTCAGCTGGTGCAGAAGGTATACGACTGTATGGAACCCGGAGGATATTTGTTTATCGGGCAGACCGAAACGATTGATAAAACGAGTGTACCTTTTGAAATGATCCGGCCGTCGATTTTCCGGAAACGGGAGGGATGACAATAACATGCGTCAGATACGTGTATTGGTGGTAGAAGATTCCCTGGTGTTCCGGGAACTTCTGGTACAGGCGCTGAATGCGGATCCTGCCATTACGGTAGTTGCCACGGCAGGAGATGCTTATGAAGCGAGAGATGCCATTATAGAATATCGTCCGGATGTTATGACACTGGACGTCGAACTGCCAAGGATGAGTGGAATAGAGTTTTTGCGGAAGTTAATGCCGCAGTATCCGCTTCCGGTGGTGGTAATCAGTTCGTTAAGTGACAAGGTATTTGATGCCTTAAATGCCGGGGCAGTGGATTTTGCAGCAAAGCCTTCCGGGGCGGGAAGAGCCCAGCTGGAAGCTTTTATGAGAAATGAGCTTCCGGTAAAAATCAAAGTTGCTTCGGTGGCAAAAGTCAGCCACTGGAAGAAGAAAACAGTACAGCAGCAGGTGGATTCCCTGGGAAGGGACAGCACAGACCGGATTATTGCCATCGGTGCTTCTACCGGGGGAACGGAGGCAATTGCGGAAGTGATTAACGGGTTTGGCACAGATATTCCGGGAGTTGTCATTGTCCAGCATATGCCGCCGGGATTTACTTCCATGTATGCCAACCGTTTAAATAATCAGTGCCGGGTGCAGGTAAAAGAAGCAAAGTCCGGGGATATGGTACTGCCGGGACATGTGCTGATTGCACCAGGTGGAAATGCCCATATGTATGTGATGAAGGCAAATGGAGGTTATCAGGTGGCCATCCGGCCGGGGGAAAAGGTCAATGGACACTGTCCATCCGTGGATGTTCTGTTCCGTTCCGTGGCAGAGACAGCCGGGCGGAATGCCGTCGGGATTATTTTAACCGGTATGGGCGGTGATGGAGCGAAAGGTCTGCTGGCCATGCGCAATGCCGGGGCCAGGACCATCGGACAGGATGAGTCCAGTTGTGTGGTATATGGTATGCCAAAAGTTGCTTATGATCTTGGGGCAGTGGAATATCAGGAAAGGCTTTCTGACATTGCAAAAAGAACATATGCGATATTAAATAGAAAATAAAACAGGAGCAGCAAAGAAGGGAGAAATGGTATGAAGATTTTATTAGCGGAGGACGATTTCGTCACCAGAAAGTTTATGACCGGTTTTCTGTCCAAATATGGCGAGTGTGATGTAACTGTGGATGGTATGGAAGCGGTGGATGCGTTTATGATGGCACTGGAGGATGATACGCCGTATGATCTGGTCTGCCTGGATATTATGATGCCGGTAATGGATGGATATCAGGCACTGATGGGAATCCGTAATCTGGAAAAAGAACGGGAAATTCCTAAGGAGAAGCAGGCAAAGGTAATCATGACTACTGCGCTGAATGATGAAAAAAATGTAAAAATGGCATTTGAGCTGGGATGTACCGTATATTCCGGTAAGCCGATTGACCAGGATAAGTTTGAACAGGTATTAAAGAAATTTGGTCTGATATAGAGAAGATGCAAAGAAAGGAGAGCTAAATGGCAGAAGAGTTTAATACGCAGGGAATGCTGGACATTTACCTGTTTGAAAACGGACAGCTGCTGGAACGGCTTCAGGATATCGTACTGGAACAAAAAGACGAGGACTGCTTTGACGAAGACAGCATCAACGAGATTTTCCGGACGATGCACACGATTAAAGGTTCCTCCGCCGTCATGATGTTTGACGATATTACGAAACTATCCCACAAACTGGAAGATGTTTTCTACTATCTGCGGGAATCAAAGCCGGAGGGTGTTCCGCATCTGGAACTGGTGGACCATGTGCTGGCAGTCGCAGATTTTATTACGGCAGAGCTGGGAAAAATCCAGGATGGAGAAACAGCAGATGGTGATGCGGGAACTTTAGTGGCAGAGCTGGATACGTTTCTGGACAAGATTAAAAACGGCGAAGGAGAAAAGGGTAAAGTTATTAAGGAAAATGTGCATGAGGAACCTCAGCAGTTTTATATTCCTCCAATGGCAACCAGTGCCAGTCATTTCTATAAGATTTACATAACCTTCGCACCGGATGTTCCAATGGCAAACATCCATGCTTACAAAACCGTGTATTCGTTAAAGGAAATTGCAGAGGACCTGCTGCATTTCCCGGAAGATCTGGTATCCGATGCGTCCAGTGCAGATGAAATTCTGGAAAATGGATTTAAGATTCTGTTACAGGCACAGGTTACGGAAGAGGAACTGCGTGGTATCATTAAAGAAGGTTACGATATCAAAAAGGTTGATATTTTAGAATGTACCGGAAGAGAGTTCCAGCAGGGATTTGACAGCTTTGGTTCAGAAATCCGCATTGATCTGGATTCCAGTGTGGAAGAAATTGAAGCAAAAGCAGAAGCCGGGGCAGGAATGTATGTGATTCCGCCAAAGGAACCATCCAAGGAACCGGAAAAGAAGAAAATCGCACCTGGTGACTTCGTAATTGAGACAAAGGAACTGGGACGTGGTAAAAAATTAGCCAAGGATAAGCCGAAAAAGCCGGAAAAGGCAGCATTTATCAGTGTGGATGTCCAGAAGATGGATATGCTGATGGATTTAATCGGAGAGCTGGTTATTGCGGAATCGGTAGTACTTCAGAATCCGGATTTAAAGGTACCGGGACTGAAATTGGATAACTTTAATAAGGCAGCCGGCCAGATGACGAAGATTGCTACAGATCTGCAGAATGTCATTATGAGCATGCGTATGATGCCGCTGACCAACACCTTCCAGAAAATGAACCGTATTGTATTTGATGTTTCCAGAAAGCTGGGCAAGGATATTGAGTTCGAAATGACCGGGGAACATACGGAAGTGGATAAGAACATTATCGAACATATTTCCGACCCGCTGATGCATCTGGTGCGTAATGCGGTGGACCATGGTATTGAAACTACGGAAGAGCGTAAGGCAGCGGGAAAGACCGAAAAGGGAAAAGTAACCCTGTGGGCAAAGACCGAATCCGGCAAGGTATGGATTGGCGTGCAGGATAATGGTAAGGGGCTGAACAGGGAAAAAATTCTTGCCAAGGCAAGACGCCAGGGAATGTTGGACCCATCCAAGGCAGACAGTGATTACAGCGATAAGGAAGTTTTCCAGTTTATTACACTGCCGGGCTTTTCCACCAACGAAAAGGTAACGGAATATTCCGGACGTGGTGTTGGTATGGATGTGGTGGTTTCCAATCTGCAGTCGGTTGGCGGCAGTTTGGAAATTGAAAGCACACCGGGGCAGGGAAGTCTTATGCTGTTAAAGATTCCATTAACTCTGGCAATTATTGATGGTATTGTCATGGAGGTTGGAAAGTCTTCCTTCGTTATTGAAACCGGTGCGGTAAAAGAATTTGTCGGTGTAAGAGAGGATATGCTGATTCATCAGCCAAATGGCCAGGAATTTGTCATGATCCGTGGAGAAGGTTATCCGGTGCTGCGGCTGGGCGAATGGTACAAGCTGAATGATTACAAGGCAAACATCAATGATGGAATGCTGGTGCTGATTGAAGCGGAACAAAAAACCATCTGCCTGTTTGTAGACCGTCTGGTAGGTAATCAGGAAATTGTAGTAAAGCCGATTCCGGATTACATTAAGAAAGTGAAAGGGTTGTCCGGCTGTACCCAGTTAGGTGACGGCAGTATTGCACTGATTCTGGATGCGGTGGGATTAATTGAATAAAAAGAAAGGATAGGGAACTATGAGTGGATTCAATTCACAGGAAAATAAGTATGTGACCTTTAAATCGGGAAATGAATACTTTGGCCTGCGTATCCAGTGTGTCAACGAGATTATCGTTTACCAGGAAATTACCCAGGTGCCGGAGAGTGAAAACTACATTAAAGGTCTGATTAACCTGAGAGGAAAAATCATTCCTGTTATTGATGTCAGGGTGCGTTTTAAGCAGGAACCAATGCCATATACGGACCGGACCTGTATTATTGTTATTACCGTAAAAGACACCGTGGTAGGTCTGATTGTGGAAAAGATTGCAGAGGTTGTGGAGATTACCGAGGACAATATTCTGGATTCTCCGACTCTTGGCAATGAAGACAAGTGCCAGAATAAATATGTATATGGCATTGGTAAAGTGGGCGACAGCGTGAAGCTGCTGCTGGATCCGGAGAAGCTGATTAAGGATGATGACTGGTCCATATTAGAGCAGATTGCTGATGGAAATACAGTAGAAGAAGGAGAATAGGATTATGAGAGACAAAATGAAAAATATGAAAGTTGCTACCAAGTTATATATTTCGTTCAGTATTATTATTGTTTTGCTTGTGATTTCGTTATATTTTGGCTATACATCCGTAGCACAGGTGATTACGGAGGATGATCCACAGTCGTATCTCTCCTCCTTTGGTACCTTTACTGCCATAGAATTTATCCTGATGATGGTGGTTACTACCGGTATCAGTATTTCCATTCCACGCCTGATTAAAAAGAATTTAAACAAAGTGACAGATGCAGCGGAAATGATTGCAGCAGGTAAAACAGATTTTACGATTGAAAAAGAAAGTAATGATGAATTTGGTGCATTAATTGATTCTTTTAACAAGGTCATCGAGGGCACCAGACGCCAGACAGAGGCAGCACAGCAGGCCTCCGGCGGTGATATGACCGTGGAAATTCCATTAAAATCCGATGCCGATGTACTTGGTAAGGCATTACAGAAGTTTATCATGGAAAGTCATGCTTCCATCAGCAGCATTAAGGAAGCAGCATATCAGGTAAGCACCAGTTCCGCCCAGGTGGCAAGTGCCAGCGAAGCATTAGCACAGGGTTCCACAGAGCAGGCAAGTGCCATTGAACAGATTACAGCCTCCATTACGGATGTCGCTGCAAAGACAAAAGAAAACGCTGCACAGGCAAATGCAGCAGCAGAACTGATGGTTACTGCAATTGAGGCTGTACAGAAGGGTAATGTGGAAATGCAGGAAATGGTAGTTGCCATGGAAGAAATCAATAAGGCTTCTGAGAACATTTCCAAGATTATCAAGGTGATTGATGATATTGCATTCCAGACTAACATTCTTGCCCTGAATGCAGCGGTAGAGGCGGCAAGAGCAGGTGAGGCTGGTAAGGGTTTTGCGGTAGTAGCAGAAGAAGTCAGAAATCTGGCAGCAAAGAGTTCTGCGGCTGCAGCTGAAACAGCAGAAATGATTGAAGGTTCCATTCAGAAGGTGGCAGATGGTACAAAGATTGCAAGAGGTACAGAAGAAGCTCTGGCACAGATTACTGCTGTTGTACAGAAGAGTAATGGTCTGGTTTCGGATATTGCGGCTTCTTCCAACTACCAGGCAACGGCCATTGCGCAGATTGACCAGGCAGTGGAGCAGGTGTCCCAGGTGGTACAGACCAATTCTGCTACCAGCGAAGAGTGTGCGGCTGCGGCACAGGAAATGGCAGAGCAGTCCGGTCTGGTACGTGAACTGCTTTCTGTTTACACCCTGAATGACAAGGAGGATGTACCGGCAGCAAAGGCAGGTGGTTACGGAAACAAGAATTATTCCAGAGCAGGAAGAAACGAAGAAATTATTTCCCTGAAGGGTAATTTTGGAAAATATTAGTAAAAACCAGAGGGTATAAAATGTGATAAGGCAAACCGGTGTCTGTGTGCTGTGATCCAAGGTTCAGAGATCCTGCAGGACACCGGTTTTGTATCATACAGAGATTATGAAAAAGAGGGTGAAAGTTTGGAAAAATATACGTATGAAGGAAATAACCAGGTTTTAATTGAACGGTTTCTGTTAGTAGTGTATACCATAAATGTGTCCATAATGATTGCATTATGTGTCAAGCAGTATCATGGGATTTACAGTAGTCTGTTTATGCTGGCAGGATTATCTGTCTGCTGGATTCTTCAGGTAGGAAAATGCAGAACGTATGAGTTCCGTGCCCTGATTTGTGCTGTTATTATGCAGATAAGCATGATTTTGTATTCCATCCATGTCGGGGGGATTTCCCGTGTACTTCCTTTTTTTATGGTATCTATTGTAATGATGGGATTGTATGGAATCGAGAACCTGATTTATGTAACTACCATCTCCACGGTTATTTTATATGTAATTCATGCTTTCATTCTGAAAAGTGTTTCATTTGCTGAGGTGCAGGAGCGGTCTGCTGTGTTGCTGCAGGCAGCAAATATCTTTTTTATGCAGTATATTGTTTATATCTGGACAAAGAGAAACCGGGAAGGCAGCCGGCAGTTACTGGCTGCGATTGACCAGTTAAAAGAAGTGCAGCACAGCAAGGATGATTTTCTTGCCAATGCCAGCCATGAAATCCGTACCCCGTTAAATACGATATGCGGTATGAGTGAACTGGTATTAAAGGAGGAACTGCCGCTGCATATCAAGGAGAATGTGCGTGATATTGACCTGGCTGGACGGAATCTGATGACGGTAGTCCGTGATATTATGGATTATTCCGAACTGCAGTCCGGTAAAATGGAACTGGAGGAGGAATCCTATAATATCACATCCACCATTAACGATGTGATTAATATGGCGATGGCACGCAGGAACGGAAAGAAAATAGATATTATTGTAGATTGCGATGCAGATATTCCATGTGTTATGTATGGAGATGAAAAAAAGCTGCGTCGTATTATGATGAATCTGCTGGATAATGCCATAAAATTTACTAATGCGGGCTGTGTCAGCCTGGGAGTTCATTTTCGAAGGGAAAGCTATGGTGTCAATCTGATTGTCAGCATTCAGGATACCGGAATCGGTATGACAGCAGAGAGTGTGGAAAAATTGTTTTCCAGTTTTAACCAGGTAGATGGCAGCAGAAAACGCCAGGAGGGCGGACTTGGACTTGGACTGGCAATTTCCAATGCCCTGATTAAAAAAATGGGTGGTGTTTTTACAATTAAGAGTAAGCTCGGCAAGGGAACCAGGGTGCAGTTTTCCATACCGCAGAGAATACTGATTGACCAGCCGATTGTATCCATTAAAAATAAGGGAATTTTGAATATTGCAACCTATATTGACATGGAGCAGTTCAAGATGGTGGAAATCAGGGATGAATATGCCAGGGTGATTACCAGCATGGCAAAACACTTAAATGAAAAATACCATATCTGCCGGAATATGGCAGAACTGCAGCGGCGGCAGGAAAAGGAGAAGTTTTCCCATATTTTCACCAGTATTAAAGAGTATATTAACAACACGGCGTACTTTGACAAACTGGCGGAGGAGACAAATGTCATTATCATTCTGGATGACCGGGATGAAAAATATGTGACCAATCCAAAGCTGTTAAAGGTATATAAGCCATTTTATATTCTTTCCATTGTGTCTGTACTGAATGGTCTGTACGACAGCAGGGATGAAAAACACGCCATTGCGTCCAATAAGTTTAAGCTGGAAGGAGCGCATGTGCTGGTAGTGGATGATAACCGGACCAATCTTCGTGTGATTGAAGGTCTCCTGAATGATTATAACATCAAAGTAACTACGGCAGCCAGCGGCCGGGAAGGTCTGGAAAAAGTGGGAGCTGCGGATTATGATTTCATTTTTATGGACCACATGATGCCGGAGATGGATGGTGTGGAAACCATGCGGAATATACGACATATGGTGGGAACATATTTCCAGAAAGTTCCGATGATTGCCCTGACAGCGAATGCAGTGGCAGGTACAAGGGAGGCACTGCTGGAAGAAGGATTCACGGATTTTCTGGAAAAGCCGGTAGAACGTTCCGTTCTGGAACGTGTACTGAAGCGTCATATTCCACCGGAGAAGTTTATTTTTAAAGAAGATGAGGCGGAAGAGCATGTAGAAGCGCAGGAGGAAAATGTAAAAGAAGATGTGACAGCAAGGCTGCGGCAGGCTGGACTTGATGTGGAGAAGGGAATTCTTTATTGCAATGGCAAGGAAAAACTGCTTCGTGTAATCGAAGGTTTCTGCGAGGATTATGAGGAGTCTGTAAAAAATATAGAAGGTCTGTTCTGGAAAGAGAACTGGAAGGAATATACGATTGCAGTACATGGAATCAAAGGTGCCATGGGAAGTATTGGTGCCATAAGTGTTTCGGAGCAGGCAAGACAGCTGGAGCTGGCTGGTAAGGAAAACAGGGTGGACTATATTGTGGAACATCATGCAGAACTGATGGAGGCATACCAGAAGCTGTTTTATGCATTAAAGGAGTGTATAGTACCTGAAGAGGAAGTTCTGCAGCAGGAGGAAGAAGCACCGGTAAAAGAGCTTCCGGTGTTGGAACAGGCGGTGTTTGACCATCTGCTGGATACCCTGGAAAATGCAGCGTATGAACTGAATCATGAGAAGATGCTGACTGTGCTGGAAGAACTGGAGCAGTTCCAGTATCAGAATACTGCCCTGAAATCCCTGTTTCTTCCGGTACGGCGGAAAGTGGAACAGTCGGATGGTATTTCGGCTGCAGAGCTGGCAGTACGGTTAAAGGAAAAACTGGAAGGAGAGGAGGAACAGGGCAATGTTTAAAAAGCTGATTCAGTTGTTTACAGGAAAAAGCTATGAACTGAGAGAGCGGATGTTCCGGACGATTATTGTGTTCGGTGGTATCGCAGCACTTCTTGGAACAATAGAAAGTATTCTGGTGGCAAAAATTAATAATATGCTGCCTGCCTTTCTTTTATTGCTGGTGGCAATGGGAATCGCGATGGTGACCACGTTTAAGTACCGGAAATATCATCTGGCTGCCACGATTTTATTCTTCCTGATTATTGCTGTGATGTTTCCGTGCCTGTTCTTCTTTGGTGGAGGAGCCCATGGTGCGGCACCGGTCTGGCTGGCACTTGGTATTTTGTATGCGTTTCTGATGTTTGAGGGAAAAAAAGTCTGGTTTTATGTAACGGCATGTGTTATCATTGATGGCTTGTGCTATGTGCTGGCACTGCGTTATCCGGAAAGTGTGACGCCAATGGCTTCGGAATGGATGCTGCATATTGATTCCTATTTCGGAGTGATTGTCGTGGGTATGGTGAGTGGTCTGATTACCAAATCCCATATGCAGGTATTCGAGGATGAACATACCCTGAATATTGAGCAGAAGGAGGAACTGGAACGCAGCCGGGATTCTAAAAATACGTTCTTTGCCAATATGAGCCATGAAATCCGTTCTCCAATTAATACAATCATCGGGCTGAATGAAATGATTCTGCGGGTCAGTGATTCGGAGGAAATCAAGTCGTATGCCAGGGATATCCAGGTAGCCAGTAATCTGCTCTTAGGCCAGGTGAATGATATTCTGGATTTATCCCAGATGGAAATGCAGAAAATGCAGCTGGTTCCGGTGAAATACCATACGGTGGATTTATTTGG
The DNA here is from genome assembly GCA_017938285.1 of Lachnospiraceae bacterium. Lineage (GTDB taxonomy): Bacteria > Bacillota > Clostridia > Lachnospirales > Lachnospiraceae > SIG299. Next base: position 53,535 of record JAGBBW010000009.1, on the reverse strand, counting down.
GGAACTGGTGGACCTGGTCCGGGTACGTATGGAACGCAAGGGACTCGTATTATTAACGGATATTGACCAGAATCTTCCGTCTGTGCTGAATGGTGATGTAAGGCGGCTGAAGCAGATAATATTAAACCTGTTAGACAATGCCTTAAAGTATACCGAGGAAGGAAGGGTAGTATTATCGGCAGCAGGAGAGCTTTGTGGAGAAAGAGAAGTTCAGTTGAAAATCAGTGTGGCAGACAGTGGAATCGGTATCCGTAAAGAGGATATGGATCATATTTATGATTCCTTTAACCGGCTGGATGAGAAGCGGAACATGAGAATTATGGGAAGCGGACTGGGACTTGCCATTACGAAACAGCTGGTTGATTTAATGGAAGGTGAAATTACGGTAGACAGTATTTACACAAAGGGAAGTACCTTTACTGTAATTTTGAAACAGAAAACAGAGGATGAGACTCCGGTTGGGGAAATAAAATTCTTAAACCGTACCACAGAGGAAAGTAAGACATATCGTCCTGCTTTCCAGGCACCGGAGGCAAGAATCCTTGTGGTGGATGATAATCCAATGAATGCCAGGGTGGCAGGAAGCCTGCTTGCGGAAACGAAAGTGAAGATTGATTTTGCTTACAGTGGGGAAGAATGTCTGGAAAAGACAAAGCAGCATTTTTATCATGTCATTCTGCTGGACTATATGATGCCGGGAATGAATGGTATGGAAACGCTGACCGCAATCCGGCGGCAGGAAAGCGGTATGTGCCGGAATTCCGCAGTTATTGCCCTTACCGCCAATGCATTGTCGGGAGCCAGGGAACAGTATCAGGAACAGGGTTTTGACAGTTATGTGGAAAAGCCGATTGTAGGAAGAACACTGGAAATTGAAATTTTAAAGCAGCTTCCGAAAGATATTGTGGAATACGAAGAAGAAGAGTTCCGTGTGGAAAATGCGCAGCAGATACAGCGTTTTACTGTGAAGAAAAGAAAGAAAATATATATTACGGCAGATGGTGCCTGTGATTTACCGGAAGAACTGCTGGAGGAGTATGATGTCAGATTGCTGTATCTGTATATCCAGACACCAAATGGACGGTATGTGGATACAAAGGAAATTGATTCCGACAGTTTAAAACAGTATATGACGGCGGACAGTACAGAAGCATATCCGGTTCCGGTGACGGTGGAAGAGTGTGAGGAATTTTTTGCAGAGGCACTGACACAGGCAGAAAAGGTAATCCATATTTCCCTTTCCTCCCAGATGGGAAGGATTTATGAAGTGGCAACGGCAGCAGCCAAGAGTTTTGACCATGTTCGTGTGATTGATTCCGGCCAGTTGTCCTGCGGCCAGGGAATGCTGGTGCTGCATGCGGCAAAACTTGCCAGGGATGGAAAGACTGCCGAGGAGATCTGTGAAGAACTGGAACGGATGAAAGGAAGTATCCGCACCCGGTTTGTGCTTCCTGGGGCAGGGATTTATCATCAGGCAGGGTATATGAGAAATGTTACGGTAGGCTTCTGTAAACTGCTGGATCTGCATCCGGTGGTAGCAATCCGGCAGAAAAAAGCAGTACCGGAGTTACTGCTTGGTGGAACCATGGAAAACTCCTGGAAACAGGCAATACGCTGGCATTTCCGCAACAGAAAGGAAATTTCCAGACAGGTGGTGTTTGTCACCCATGTGGGATGTAGTGTGAAACAACAGGAGCGTCTGGTAAAGGAGATTCTGAAATATGTACCGTTTGAACAGGTGATTATCCAGAATGCATCGCTGACCACTGCCTGCAAGGCGGGGCTGGAAACGGTGGGAATTTCTTATTACAGGTTATAGGGAGAGGAGAATGGAGCATTGAGTAAAAGGTTTGGTAAAACAATAGTAAAATATGCGGGGGTACTGGCTATGGGGGTATTGGCAGCATTTGGTTCCGGTACTGCCGGAAAGGCATCGGCAGCCAGTATGGAAGGATATATGCCACTGGATGAGAATGATCCGGTAGAATTTCATGGTGACCATATCGTATATGATGGGGAAACCATTCTGCTGGGAGAAAAGGCAGTTTATATTGATGGAACTCTGAGTGATGAGCAGGCAGACAGTTATGAGTATGTGTATAATGATTTTAAGGAGGCAGCGGAAGCATTTGTATCGGGTACAGAAGAGGAGCCGATGAAAGTTTATATTGCCCCTTATGTATACTGGATTGACGATCCGGAGGACGAGGAAATCCGGGTGGCTTCCGGTGGAGATGTGCCGTATGGTCTGGTTATCCAGTGTGATAATCTGCATTTGATCGGTCTGACGAAGAACCCGTATCATGTGGTGCTTGCGGTAAACCGGGGACAGACCCAGGGAGCAAAGGGTAATTATACGATGTTTTATTTTGATGGTAACGGTACCCGTACCGAGAATCTGACGATGGGAAATTACTGTAATGTGGATCTGGAGTATCCTCTGAAACCGGAATTGTCCAGAAAAAAGAGGGCGGAAGCAATTACCCAGTCCCAGCTGGCACTGACCAACGGGGATAAGATTGTGGCAGTGAACTGTAATTTCCTGAGCCGTTTAAATGCCTGTCCGTTTGTGGGAAGCTCCGGAAGAGTACTGTTTCAGGACTGTCATATTGAGTGTGGAGATGATGCTTTGCCGGGAACAGCAGTATTTTTAAACTGTACCCTGGGATTTTACAGCTCCAAACCATTTTATAATACTTCCGGCACCGGAGCAGTGTTTTTAAATTGTGATATTACTTCCGAGGTGGAGGGAACGCAGTATCTGACCAAGGCAGGCGGAACAGTCACCATGATTGACTGTAATTTTTTCAGCGGCCATCCGGGGTTCAGGGTAGAGTGGACACCAGAGCCGGCGGCAGATCTGATGTGTATTCAGGGAAATATTACGCTGAATGGAGAGCCGATGGTGATTGATGGCGGTAATCCTGCCCATACCATGGATCTGACCGGAACAGAGGCAATGAAGGCGTTTGTGCTCACGGATGGTGATAGTACAATTTACAATACGTATAATCTGCTGCAGGGAAGAGATGGCTGGGATCCACTGGATAACGAGGCAGAGGTGGCAGCAGTTGGGGAACAGTATACACAGTATCCGTATCTGATGTTTACAATGCCTGCCATAAAGAGTGTCAAAAAAGGGGATACGGTTACGTTAGTTCCTGCTTACCGTTATTTTCGTAATGTAACAGGACCGGATCTGAAGGATACCGTAACCTGGTTCATGGAGGAATCGTTGAAGGAGTATGCAGTACTGACAGAGAATGGAGACGGCTCCTGTACCCTGGAATTTACCGGCAGTGGAGACAGCAGTATCAGCGGAAGGGTTTATGCGGTAACTTCCCTTGGATATTCCAATAATACATTTTTTAATCTGGTTCCGGATGTGACTGCGGCACCAGGGTTTGCAGAAACTCCTGTACTGGAAATCGGGGTGGAACTCCGGGATCAGGCGGATGGCACAGGAGAGACCACAGGGTGTGTGAAAGTGGCTTATGCACTGGATACAGAAGCCAGGGATATTTCCGTGATTGACTGGTATCGCGTCAGTGCAGATGGCAGGGAGCAGACGAAGGTGGCAGTGTCCCGTCTGGATGAACCGGAATATACTTATATTCTGACACCGGGAGATGTGGGATACTATATTATGGCAGAAGTTACACCAAAGTCTTTAAATTCCCAGCCGGGAGCGAAACAGTCTGTAAAGACGGACAGGGTAATTACTGCGGAGGATATGCCACAGCAGTATATCAGCACTGATTTTCAGAATTTTCCGACAGAGGTGCAGACACAGGTGAAGCCGGGCTTCTGGACAGTGGATGGTTTTAAGCCGTTAGATACGGCAGAGTATGACTGGAAGGCCAAAACAGGTACGGCATGGTCTTATGGTGAGGGAGAAGGCGGTGCCAAGGGAGTGTTTGGTCTGACCCAGACGGTCAGAGGTTCCAGAATCCTTTATACCCCGGCAGAAGGAAACTATGGTGATATGACCCTGACGTTACAGGTGGCACCATGTAAATCTGCCGGACAGGGATTTGGAAGTGCTACAGCGCAGTACATGGATGTGCTGGTGAAGATGGATACGGAAACCCTGAATGGGTATGGACTACGTATAGAGCGTACCAGCAAATATTCCAATGCCGTGGATTTTAAGCTGGTGAAATATACGGACGGTCTGGCAGAAGCCATGACAGAACCGGTTTCTGCGTCCTGCTATAATACGATGTGCACCATTACCCTGACGGTGGAAGGTTCCGTTCTGACGGCACATGTGGAAACGACAAAGAAGCAGAATGACGAACAGGCAGCAGCAGGACTGGCCCATGAAGTATCTCTGATGGCAGAAATAGAGCCAACAGCAGATGGTGGTATTGGTGTGATTCACACCGGTACAGCAGGAGCAAATGCTACTCTGCTCTGCCAGCTGGATGTAAACTGGGAAGAAGGCAGTGGGGCATCGCAGGAACCGGACTGTGCTGACGGGAAAAACAAAGAAAAGGAACCAGAGGCAGAACCGACAAGCATACCGGAACCGGAAGAAACGCCAATACCGGAAGTGACAGAAAAACCTGCAGAAAATCAGGAACCGGACTGTGGCATGGAACAGGAAAAAATGCAGGAAGAGGAATCTCTGAAAGAAACCGGTACAGAAATAAAACCGGGAAGAAATAAAGTAGTTATACCTGGTCTCATACTTACGGTATTTGCGGCTGCAGCACTGGGAGTAACGGCAGTGATTCTGAAGAAAACGAAAAAATAAAATGGGATGGAACAGGGACTGCTGCAGAATGCGACAGTCCCTGACAATTTTTTTCACAAAAAAATAAAAAAAAAATAAAAATTCTTGTGCAGTTTTTCTCTTGAAATATCAGAAAAACAGGCGTATGATAAACGCCGGATAGAGAATTAAAAAAAACAGAGAGTGAGAAAATTCCATGAACATTTTATTATCCGTATCCATTGCATTACTGGCAGGTCTTTTAATGACCCGTGCATTCAAACCTTTTAAATTGCCAGCGGTAACCGCATATTTAATTGCGGGTGTACTGATTGGACCTTACTGTTTAGGTGCCCTGCATATTGACGGTCTGGGCTTTGGCTCCATGGAGGAGGTCGGTTCCCTTGGTGTGATTTCCCAGGTGGCATTAGGCTTCATTGCGTTTTCCATCGGCAGTGAGTTCCGTCTGGACGATTTAAAGAAAATCGGTAAGCAGGCGTTTGTAATTGGTATTTTCCAGGCGCTGGTCGCAACGTTGTTTGTAGACCTGGCATTACTGGCTGTACATATGATTATGCCGGATAAACTGACCGTACCGCAGCTGATTACCCTTGGCGCAATTGCCACAGCAACAGCTCCGGCGGCTACCCTTATGGTAGTACGTCAGTACAAGGCAAATGGTCCGCTGACCAAGCTGCTGCTGCCTATTGTTGCATTGGATGATGCCGTAGGTTTAATTGTATTTGCAGTATCCTTTGGAATTGCAAAAACGTTAGTAAGCGGTACAGTGGATATCGTTTCCATCATTGTCAATCCATTGGTGGAAATCGTGTGTTCCCTCTTACTCGGTGCCGTGATGGGATGGCTGCTGACCCAGTTGGAGAAGCTGTTTAATTCCAACACGAACCGTTTGAATATGACAATTGCTTTTGTTGTTATGACAGTGGCATTGTCCACTCTGAAATTTGAAATCGGACCGGTACACGTAGGCTTTTCCTCCCTGCTGGTGTGCATGATGTTGGGAACTATTTTCTGCAACATCTGTCCGTTATCGGAGGAAATGATGACCCGTTCGGATAAGTGGACTTCCCCATTGCTGGCATTGTTTTTTGTTATCAGTGGTGCCGAACTGGAACTCAGCGTATTTACGGATGTTGCTATTGTGGGAATTGGTGTGGTTTATATTCTGTTCCGTTCCCTTGGTAAGTATTTTGGTGCATTTGCCAGTGCAAAAGCAACGAAGTGTGCACCGCAGATCTGTAAATATCTTGGTATTACCCTTCTGCCGCAGGCAGGTGTTGCCCTTGGTATGTGTACTACGGCAATGCAGTTAGGGGAACAGGGAAATTTAATCCGCAACATTACGCTGTTTGCGGTGCTGATTTATGAACTGTTTGGTCCAATGATGACGAAGATGGCACTGACTGCCGCAGGCGATATCCAGCCAATGCCGGAGGAAGTAAAGAATCGTCGTAAGCATAAGCTGGAAGAAGCGAAAAAGGCGAAATAGGTGAAATAGGCCGGAATGGTCCGGACATAATCAAAGACAGGAATACTGATGTGTAAAAAACATGCACCGGTATTCCTTTTTAGTTTTTTTGAACATTTTGTGGAATTCCTGTTACGTTTGTGGTAAGATGGGCTGAGATAAAGGAGAGCAGAAGAACATGGAAGCAGCAGTCAAAGAACAAAAACAGTTAAAACGAAGAGAATATTTACTGGAAGGAAACATGTGGAAGGTGATTCTGAGCATTTCCCTTCCCATGGTCTGTTACAACCTGTGTAACTATTTTTATGGCATTTATGACATGATGCTGGTGCAGTCTGCCGGAATCGGTGACGCGGCAGATATTGTCGTACTGGAACAGATAAAAAACATGATATCTACCATTGGAGGAGCACTGGCAACCGGCGGTGGAATCATGGTAGCAAGGCGCTACGGGGCGAAGCAGCTGGAAGAAGCCAGAAAATGTGCCAATACGCTGTTCACCATGGCAATGGTGGTTGCGTTGATAACCCTGGTATTTATTCCGGTTGGCGGACCATTTTTAAGACTGTTTAATACCGACCCGTCCATTATTGAAAATTCGATTGGCTATTATAATGTACAGATTCTGACACTGGTTGTCACGACCATGAACAGTGCCATGATTTCCATGGAAAAAGCAAAAGGAAACACCGCCCAGCTGCTGTGCCTGAATCTTGGTGTGATTGTAATAAAAATCAGTCTGACTACGCTGTTTGTGTATGGTCCGTTTGAAAATGTGACAAATACCTGGCTGGCGGTGTCTACTCTGCTGGCACAGCTGTTTTTATTCCTGTCCGGTCTGATTCTGTGTTTCCGGAAGAGCAATATTTTACGAATCCGGATACGTGATTTTAATTTCCGGAAATTTGAAGTGGGGAACATTGTCCGGCTGGCAATTCCGGTATTTATCGGCAACTTCCTGTTCAGTTTCGGAAAGGTGTATGTAAATGCGGCTGCAACGGCAAAATACGGCAAGATGTGTGTGGGTGCCCTTGGTATTTCCAATACGATGGCAGGGCTGTTTACGAACATCACCAATTCCATGGGGGACTGCGGCTCCACGATTGTCAGCCAGAATTACGGCAACAAAAACGGCGGCCGTATCAAACAGTTTTTCCGTATCAGTCTGTTTTATGTGATTTCGTTAAGTGTGGTTGGAACGATTCTGATGTTCACCATGAAAGAGCAGATTGCCGTATTCTTTGCACCGAATGATACGCTGTATCAGGAAATGATTGTGAATATTTTTGCCTGGGAGTGCTTTGATATTGCATTCCTTGGAATTTCCCACAGCTGCAATGCCTTATTCAACGGGTTTGGCAAAACAAAGGCAACCATGCTGTTTTCCATGCTGAGACTGTTCGCCCTTCGTGTGCCGGTACTGCTGCTTCTGATGCATGTGGTGAAGATGGATTACACCGCCTGCGGTGTGGCGATGTTTGTGTCAAATACGGTGATTGGTATTGTCCAGCTGATTGCGGCAATGGTGTATTATGCAAAGATGAAGGAAAAACATCCGGAGCTGTTTGGACAGGTGCGGCAGGAACAGGCTTGAAGGAAACAGAAAAGTAGTATAGAATGTTGGAGAAAATAAAAGACAGGTGAGGAAACACAAATGAAGCTTTTTGAAGAAAAGTACAAAAATAGACAATTGATTTTTACGTATATTGTTTTTATCTGCAACGGTATGCTGGCGTTGTCCATCGGTTCGCTTATGCCCCTGATTTCGGATACCAGAGGGCTGAACTACGAAATCTGCGGTCTGCTGGTCAGTCTGCATTCGGTCGGTAACTTTTTATCCAGCTTTTTTGCCGGGGCGCTGGCTGAGAAAATCGGCCGAAAGAGGAGTATCCTGATTTTCAATTCCTTTTATGCCATATCGTATCTGATTATTCTGCTGAGCGGCAATATTCCGCTGCTGGTTGCGGCGTTTCTGCTGACCGGTCTGGCAAGAGGAGCCACCAGCAATTTCTGTAATACGGTGATTAACAATCTGGCACCGGGGAAAGCGGGACTGATTAACGGACTGCATGCCATGTTTTCCGTGGGAGCCTTTTTGTTCCCGATTCTGCTTATGCTGTTTACGGCATCGGCAGACAGCAACTGGATTTATGCATCACTGTTTATGTTTATCATGGGTATTGTCAGCTGGGTATTGTATTTTATGATTCCAATGGATGGACTGGCAATTCCGAAGAAGGAGAAAACGTCTGGTAATTACGGTTTTTTCAGAGAACCGCTGTTTTATCTCTGTATCGTGACGCTGTTCTTTTATCTGTGTGCGGAGCAGGGGGTAATTGGCTGGCTGGTGACGTATTTTAAGGATACCGGGCTGCTTAGTGCATCGGTGTCCCAGCTGATGGCGAGCATGCAGTGGATTATGATGTTAGCTGGGCGTCTGCTGGTGGCATGGCTGTCCACAAGAGTACGGAAAGAAAAGCTTCTTCCGGTAATGGGAGCCGGACTGGTGTTATTCTTTCTGATTCTGATTAGCAGTAAGAGCATGGGTATGATTGTGTTTGGAATTATGGGCTTTGGCTTTAGCATGGCAGGCATTTATCCAACAACCGTGTCTTTCTCCGGTAAGCTGATTCAGAAGTATTCCCTGGCGTGGAGTTTTATTCTGACCTTTGCCAGTTTTGGCTCGATTTTAATGCCGACGGTTATCGGGGCAATTGCAGGAAGCTATGGTATATTTGTGGGAATGTGCTCCGTTGGTGTAGTGATTGCGATTGATTTAATCTGCATTCTGGCGTTGATACGGTATGCGGGGAAACAGGAGAATATGGTACGAGGTACGGGTAAACGGTAACAAATTTTCTAATTGTATACTTGAAATAATTAGGAAGTTATGCTATAGTAAAAGCAGGCAAAATGTAATGAGTAGTCCATAGGACAACAAAATCCCCAGTGTTGGCAGACACTGGGGATTTTTCAACCGTTTTGGCGAGGTGGTCTATTCCTCAGGCTGATTGCCGTCTTTTTCTTTGCTGTCCAGCCATTTGCTTATGTAATTGGCAGTTACACCAGCCATAACAGAAAGAATAAATGTAATGAGAATTTCCATAGTCCAACCCTCCCTTCTGTGCCGGTCTGGGAGTGGCAACGGTATTATTATATCATGAATCATAGAAGATTCAATAATAAAATCAAAAATGATACAGATAGCTGTATAAAAGGGAAAGGAGACTGTTACAATGTCAACGATTTATCAGAAATTTAAAAAACTTCCTGTCAGTTTTTCTGCTCTTGGTCTGGAGCAGTTCCCCGCTGCCAGCGATTATTTCTGCACACCGGAAGGAGCAGAACTGATTGGCTGGGCTGGTGTTGATGGTATCCATTACTGTTTTATCAGAGAGTTTGGCGAAATGGTCTTTGCTGTCAGTCCCTGTAATCTTCCGGGAGACTACGTACATCCGCTGGCATATAATTTTGAGGAATTTCTTCGTCTGATGTTAGCCTGTCATGGTTTGGATGCGGCAGAACAGGCCCATGCCTGGGGAAAGGATATGTTTGAAAAATATCTTGAAGAGAACCCGGTGACCCAGGAACTGTCGGAAATTTTTTCAGTAATACAGGAAGAACTGGGGCTGACACCAATGGAACAGCCCTTTGAGTACATAAAAAAGATTCAGAATGCCTTTGATTATACGAAGCTTCAGTTTTCAGAGGAATACTGGGAATATGTGCCACAGGAGGCTGAGGTGCCGGGACAGACTGGCAGCAGGAGGGAAAGTGAAGCCGGAGAAGAAAAGCAGAAAGAAAATCCGGCGTGTGAAGCAGAGGAACCTCTGTGGGAAGTGTACTTTGGGGAAGGGGTGCATTACCGGCACTCAGGCCGTATAAAAGGCGAAGCCGGTACGGAGCTTCCTGTAAACAAACAGTTTTTCTGGAACGGTAATGTCTGGCATGTTCCTTCGGTTTACGTCTGTGGTAAGGGACTGGTAGTGGATTTCTGTGTGGAAATTGAACCGGAAAAAATCAAAGAATTTTTAGAGAAAATAGAACGGTATGGGGACAGGGAAGAATTGTGGAGTGAGGAAATCCGGGAAGAAATGCATCGGACGAATCCAACGGACCTTTCTTTCCGGGCGGAAGTAAAGGTCAACGGCCGTGAATTAAAGCAGCACAATGGTCGGGGGTTTGGCTGGATGCCGCAGGAACTTTTCAAAGAGGAAGTAGCCTGGCCGGTGAGAGAAGAAGAGGAACGGCTGCTGAAGTATTATCAGCTGGACCGGGGAAAGGGCTGGTATTTCCGGCGGGCAAGCTTTGTCTGGGCAACAGCAAAAAAGCCGGTAATAAAAGAAGTGGAACTGACGATGAAAGCGGAAGAGGTTTCTGTGACAGCAGAGCGGTTTACGACCCTGGCGGTGGGGGAAAGCGTTAAGATTACCCGCTCTGCCACAGGAGAAGAATATACGCTGACTGTGCAGGCAATAGAGGAACAGCAGCTGGCTGCAGAACAGATGGAGCGGGTGCACCATGGGGAGCTGGAATTTCCATGCTTCTATAAAAGGATGCTATACACTCTGTCGCCGGACCTTCCAGGAACACAGTTTCTGATACAGGACTGTGTGCAGAGTGACCAGCCAAGAAAAAAGCCGGTACCGGGTTATGAGCCGATGCCAGGAAGGAGCAGTGTGGCTTCCATTGCCGTTATTGGCGGCGCAGACGGGCCAACCGCCTTTTTTATTGCAGGAGCCGGCGGCACAGAGGCAAAGCAGCACGTGGCCTGTTCAGCACTACATTTTGAACCAGTGGAAACGATAAAATGGAAGGCAGTGTTCCGGGAAAAATTGTGTGAGGATGTTAAGGTGAAACTTCTGTAATATTAACTACTTTTTAGGATAACCGATTGCTCATCATTGACAAAACGGTGTATAGGTTTTATAATATATATACAAAAGTTTATAAAATTTTCGTGGAAATTTAGTAAAAGATAACGAAAGGATGAGGAGCCGTGAAAAAGAGATTTTTATCAGCACTTATGGCAGTCCTGTTTTTGTTTACCATGACAGGCTGTCAGAATACTTCCTCCACGGAAGACCAGACGAATACAGGTGATGGTGCAGCCGTCACAGAGGAAACAGGTACGGATGGTCCGATTCAGCTGACCATGTGGGCAGAGGAAGATAATTTTAAAATGCTGGAGGGCATGATTGAAAGTTTCAAGAAGCAGTATCCGGAAGAGGAATTTGAGATTACGCTGGAGGTACAAAGTGATGCAACCCTGCGTGATGTGGCTTTGGGAGATGTTCATGGTACGGCAGATGTATTTCATTTTCCGGATGACCAGCTGAACAGTCTGGTAGCAGGAGGTATTTTGGAGGAAGTTCCAAATGCTGAAGAAGTGAAAAAGGCAAATACAGAAGGTTCGGTGGAAGCAGCTTCCATTAATGGTACCCTGTATGCTTATCCGATGACAGCGGACAACGGTTACTTTTTATTTTATAACAAGGAGTATTTTACGGAAGAAGATGTAAAGACGCTGGACGGTGTGCTGGATGCTGCCGCAAAGGCTGGCAAAAAGCTGAACATGGAACTGAATTCCGGCTGGTATATGTACAGCTTCTTTGGTAATGTTGGTATGGAGTTTGGTATTAACGATGATGGTGTTACCAACTATTGTAACTGGAATACAACAGAAGGTACATTTACCGGTGTGGATGTGACGGAGTCCATAGTGGATGTGATTAATCATCCTGGTTTTCTCGCTGCTGCGGATGGTACTTTTATTGAGAGCGCAAAGGAAGGTACGGTAGTGGCTGCCATCAGTGGTGTGTGGAATGCCATGTCCGTAAGGGAAATCTGGGGAGATGATTATGGTGCAGTCAAGATGCCGACATTTACATGCAAAGGACAGCAGGTTCAGATGTCTTCGTTTACCGGATTTAAGATGGTAGGAGTAAATTCCTATTCTCCGAATGTGGAGTGGGCGCATAAACTGGCGAACTGGATTACCAACGAGCAGAACCAGACGGTACGTTTCGTGGAAAGAAACCAGGGTCCATCCAATATCAATGCAGCGGCTTCTGACGAAGTTATGAAAGTGCCGGCAATTCTGGCGGTTATCGACCAGTCCCAGTACGGTGTACTGCAGCGTGTTGGTAATAACTACTGGGGAGCATGTACTGCTTTTGCAGATACCCTGATTGCAGGAAATCCGGATAATAAACCGCTGCAGGAACTTCTGGACATTCTGGTGGCAGAAATTACCGCATCAACAGTAAAGTAGGAGGACACGGCAGATGAATACAAAGAAAAAAATGCGGGTCAGCCTGACCGCAAAACTGTTAATTCCAGTCGTTATTTTATGGGTAGTTGCGTTGTTCTCCAATATTCAGGGACTGACCAATATCCGGCAGGTAAACGCAACCGCCACGGAGATTACGGACAATTATATGGAGCGTATTGCGGATTTAAGTGAAATCCAGCATAGTGCACAGGTGTTACATAAAATGGCATTGTCCCATATCATTGCAACAGACCTGAATTCCTTAATCAGTCTGGTGGATTCGGTAAAGGCACAGGAGCAGGAACTGGATGGCATGTTTGCAGCATATAAGCAGTATGTGTCAGCAGAGGATATGGCGTCCTATGATGCCATGCTTGGAAGTTATGAAGGAATTAAATACGAAATTGCCCGGATTATGGGATTCAGTGCCCTTGGCAGCAAGGAAGCAGCGTATGAGGTAGCAAATGGTCTTCTGGCGAATTACGTGGAAGAAATGGAAGGATATATCGGAACACTGATTGAAAATATGAACCAGGAAACAGCGGAGGCCCGGGTTTCCCTGCAGAGTGTATTTGGCGGGTCCCTGACGTCCACGTTTATTATGATTGCAGTCAGTGTAATTACTTTACTTGCTTCCCTGTATATTGTTATCTGGGCAGTACTTCGTCCGATTGGTTCCATCAGCCGCAAGATTAAGGGTATTGTTAAGAGCATTGAAGATGGAGAAGGTGACCTGACCCAGAGAATTGCGATTCGTTCCAATGATGAAATTTCCGATCTTGCCGGTGCCATGAATATGTTTATGAACCGCCTGCAGGAAATCATGAAACTGATTGTGGGCAATACCCAGCGCATGGAAGTTGTTGTTACAGAGGTTCGTAACAGTATTAAGACGTCGGATGACAGTGTATCTGATTTGTCTGCGGTGACAGAAGAACTGGCTGCCACCATGCAGGAAGTTGGTGGTTCTGCCGGTATCATCAATGGTAATGCAGAGTCTGTCCGTGACGAGGTTGAAATTATTGCCAACAAGACAAGCCAGATTAACGATTATTCCATAGATATGAAAGCAAATGCTGATAAGATGGAAAGTAATGCGAGAACCAATATGGCACAGACCAGCGCCAAGGTGAATGAAATTCTGGAGGTATTGAATCAGGCGATTGCTGACAGTAAGAGTGTAGATCAGGTAAATTCCCTGACCGGCGATATTTTAAGTATTTCCAGCCAGACGAATCTGCTTGCCCTGAATGCTTCCATTGAAGCAGCGAGAGCAGGAGAAGCCGGACGTGGTTTTGCTGTAGTTGCAGATGAAATCCGTCAGCTGGCAGATTCCAGCCGGGAAACGGCAAACCGCATTCAGCAGATCAATGGTATTGTTATGAATGCCGTACATAATCTGGCAGAGAATGCAAATAACCTGGTAGATTATATGCAGGATTCCATTCTTCCTGAATTTGAGAATTTTGTGGACAACAGTGTGCAGTATCAGGAAAATGCTTCCTATATCCAGCAGTCCATGAATGAGTTTACAGAGATGACAGAAGATTTACGACGGGAAATCGGTGAAATTACCGGTTCCATTGCAACAATTACCAGTGCGATTGAAGATGGTGCCAACGGTGTAAATGGTGCAGCAGAGAGAACCCAGAGTCTGGTTATGGATATGGAAAAGATTAATAGCCAGATGGAAGAGAATGAGGGTATTGCGGTACTGCTGAACGAAGGAACCAGCGTATTCAAGAAGTATTAAAAATCATATTTTTCTCTTTACAAGCAGGTGATAGGGTTATATAATGTAGTAATAAAAACTACGTTATATGACCCTCGTTGCTTTTACAGGAAAGCCGTTACTGGAAAACGGAAGGAAAGGAAGAAAAAAAGATGAGTGATTTTATTTTAAGCTGCTGTTCGACAGCGGACCTGACAAGGGAACACTTTGAGAAGAGAAATATTTCTTATATCTGTTTCAGTTATGAACTGGATGGAGTGCGTTATCCGGACGATTTAGGACAGTCCATGTCTTTTGAGGATTTTTACAGGGCAATGGAGAAGGGAGCCAGCACGAAAACCTCCCAGGTCAATGTGGCAGAGTTTGAAGCATACTTTGAGCGGTTTCTGCAGGAAGGAAAGGATATTCTGCATGTATGCCTGTCTTCTGGTATTTCCGGTGTACATAATTCTGCGTGTGTGGCAAGGGATATGCTGGCAGAACGTTATCCGGACCGCAAAATTTATGTAGTGGATTCCCTGGCGGCTGCGTCCGGATATGGTCTGATGATGGATGAACTGGCGGATATGCGGGATGCAGGAAAATCTGTGGAAGAGATTTATACCTGGGTGGAAGCGAATAAATTAAAGCTGAACCACTGGGTTGCAACCACGGAATTGAAATATCTGGTACGGGGTGGCAGACTTTCCAAAACAGCCGGTGCCGTGGGTGGTATTTTGAATATCTGCCCAATTATTGAAGTGGATGTAAACGGTAAACTGCAGGCACGCCAGAAGGTCCGTGGCAAGAAAAAGGCCGTGGAAGAGCTGGTAAAGATGATGGAACAGCATGCAGAAAATGGAACGGATTACAGTGGAAAATGTTATATCAGCCAGTCTGCCTGCATGGAGGATGCCCTGGCACTGAAGGCACTGGTGGAGAAAAAATTTCCGAAGCTTGCAGGAAAGATTGAGATTGATACGATTGGTACGGTAATTGGAAGCCATACCGGACCGGGAACATTTGTCGTATTTTTCTGGGGCAGCGCAAGAACGGAATAAGAAATAGGAATGGATAACAACGGAGTATCAGGGAAACTGGAAACAGACGGATGCTCCGTTTTTTATGTCATGAAAGAAACGATTTGTGTATTCGGAAAATCTGCGATATAATAATGTTAGGGAAACGATGATTAAAGCGTTTTCCACGCCGGATTTGCGCAACGAAACTGTAAATTCTACTGCAAATTCGTGCGATCCGCCGGAGGCTTCTAAAGAAGCAATGAATTAATCAGTGCTTCCTTAGAGATATGTTCAGAAAGGAAGCTGCTTATGCTGTACGAGTACATACAAAATAATTTTATTGTGGTGATTAATCTTTTGTTTTTAAGCGTGTTTTTGTATACAAATGATGTGTTTGACAAAGAGATTACACGAAAATTCCGGATAAGCATTGGTCTGCTGATAGCAGTAACGATTGCTGAAAATGTGGAGTATGCGATGTCACTGCGTCCGGAGCCTTCCATGATGCGGGTGCTGATGTCGGTAGTTGGGTATATTCTGCGTCCACTTATTATTTACGTTCTGATTCTGATTGTACGGTACAGGGACCAAAAGGCCCGGCTGTTTCTGATTGTTCCGGCATTTGTGAATGCGGCGGTTGTCAGTACAGCGTTCTTTACGGATATTGCGTTTTCTTATGATGGGTCCAATCAGTTTGTCCGGGGACCACTTGGATTTGCACCTCATATCTGCAGTGGTCTGTATCTGTGCCTGATACTTGTATTTTCTGCACATTTTTTCAAGGAAAGAAACTATATGGAGGCCGTGATTATTCTGGCCATTGTACTGACCTGTGGTATTGCGACGGCACTGGAGTCTGTGTGGGAACACGAAGGGCTGCTCAGGGCAGCCAGTGCGCTGTCGGTTACCTTTTTTTACTTATATTTCTGCGCCCAGAGTTTCAAACGGGATGCCCTGACAAAAGTTTTAAACCGTCATTGTCTGTATCGTGATATAGAAAAATATAAAGAGCGTATGCTGGCAGTAATTTCGGTTGATTTGAATAATTTAAAGAAAATCAATGATTCCATGGGACATGCTGCAGGCGACCATGCCATTTGTACTACTGCAGAATGTATCAGGAAGCATTTGCGGAAGGGTTGTTTCTTATATCGCACCGGTGGAGATGAATTTATGGTGCTGTGTCCCAAGCAGGCAGTTTCCCTGGCACAGTTGCAGGAGATGATAGAAGACATTTTTGAAGAGATGAGGAAAACACCGTACCGCTGCGCCATTGGCATGGCGGAGTACCATCAGGGAGAAGAATTTGAAACAGTATGCGCCAGAGCGGATGAAGCAATGTATGCAGACAAGGCAGAGGGAAAAAGAAGGATGGAGAAGAGACAATGAAAAAGATAGTAGCTATGCTTGCAGTGTTGCTGCTTGGGATTATCATAGGGGCAGGAATCGGAGTGACGGCTGGAATACAGATAGAAAAAATGTGGCAGGAAAAGCAGGAAACATCAGGGACGACCGAGACACCGGAACTGCCAGAGACGACACCGACACCGGAACCAACAGAACCGCCAGAGCTGACACAGGCACCGGAACCAACAGAACTGCCAGACCCGACGCCGACACCGGAACCAACAGAACTGCCAGAGCCAACGCCGACAACAGAACCGACAAAACTGCCAGAGCCAACGCCGACAACAGAACCGACAAAACTGCCAGAGCCAACGCCGACATCAGAACCAACGCCGACACCGGAACCAACGCCGACATCAGAACCAACAGAACCGCCGGAGCCAACGCCGACATCAGAACCAACAGAACCGCCGGAGCCAACGCCGACACCAAAACCGACAAAACTGCCAGACCCGACAGAGACACCGGTTCCAACACAGAAACCTGTTTCGGAAACGGATAAAACGATGGAGAGTGGTTTTTATGGTCCATTGCATGTGGAGGGTACGCATCTGGCAGATGCTGCAGGGACACCTGTCCAGCTCCGTGGTATCAGTACGCATGGTCTTGGCTGGTTTCCTGAATATGTGAATGGGGCAATGATGGCCCAGGCACGTCAGGAATGGGGCTGTAACTTGTTCCGGCTTGCCATGTATACAGCGGAATACAATGGGTACTGCACCAGTGGAACGGGTCAGAAAGAAAATTTGAAGAACATTATTGATATTGGTGTGCAGGCTGCGGTTGAACAGAATATGTACATTATAATTGACTGGCACATTTTAAGTGACAGTAATCCAAATACCTATAAGGAGGAGGCAAAGAAGTTTTTTGCGGAAATGGCGCAGAAGTATGCGGATGTGCCGAATGTCCTTTATGAAATCTGTAATGAACCGAATGGTGGTACAAGCTGGTCTTCCATTAAACAGTATGCCATGGAGATTATTCCGGTAATCCGGGAATATGCACCAGAGGCCGTTATTATTGTGGGAACACCGACCTGGTCCCAGGATGTGGATATAGCAGCAGCGGACCCAATTACAGAATATGACAATATTATGTATGCCCTGCATTTTTATGCGGCAACCCACAAGGAAAATATCCAGGAAAAATGTAAAACAGCAGTAAGGAAGGGACTGCCGCTGTTTGTAACAGAGTATGGAATCTGCGATGCTTCCGGAAACGGGGGGATAGACGAAGCTTCCGCCAACAGGTGGATTGACCTGCTGGACAGCTGCGGAATCAGCCATGCCATGTGGAATCTGTCCAACAAGGCAGAAACTTCTGCCATGATTCAGAGTGGCTGCAGCAAAACAGAGAACCTATCAGAAAGTGATTTATCTTCAGCGGGACTCTGGTTTGTCCGCATGATGAAAGAAGCCGGGCTTGGCAGTGAAGAGTGGGTGCTGCCGGAACAGGATGCTGCAGGCAGCACAGATACCGGTACTTCCGGCAGCTCCGGGCAGACAGAAGTAAAATTTCCGGCAATGGAAGAACTGTTGGAAGCATCAGATGCGATTTCTTTTTCTGTTTCCAACAGCTGGAGAACGGAACAGGGGTATGGAATCCAGTTGGATGTGGTGATAAAAAATCCGGGAAATACAGAGGAACATAGCTGGGTCAGAGAGGTAACTTTAAAAGAAGGAAGAGAGGTTTCCATTTCCCAGTGCTGGTGTGCCAGTGTGACTCTGGAGAATGGTGTGCTGGTAATCCACCCGGAAGATTATAACAAAAATGTCCCGGCTGGCGGTGAAGTCCGTGGGATTGGTATTATTCTGGAAATAAAGTAAACGTAGTAATAAGGAGAAGAGCATGACATATCCATCAGAAAACATAAAAGCAATTTCGGAATTTATTTTTATCGGGCAGCCTGCAGAACAACTGGTTCCAGCTGATCTGGTGATTGTCCTTGGAAATCATATTATTGAACTTATGATGGGAGAGGTGGCAGAACTGTATGCTGGTGGAAAAATAAAGAAGGATGCGGTGATTGTGCTGACCGGAGCAACCGGGGATATGACAGCAGGACAAGCTGCCGAATGTGACCAGATGTATGAAGCGGCAACCGTAACGTATGGTATGCCCGGAGAACTTTTTCTAAAAGAAAACAGGGCGACCAATACATATCTGAATCTGTTATATTCCAAAGAGTTACTGGAAAAGAGAAATCCGGAAGGTCTGGAGTCGGTGCAGAAGATTCTCTGTGTGGGCAATTCCTTTCTGCTTCGCCGTGCTTCCCTGTATGCGGCAAAACTCGGTTTTCCGGCAGAAAAAATGCAGTACTTTGGTGTATGGGATAAAAAAGGACGGAACATCGGCCCCCACAGCTGGTGGGAGTCGGATGTTTCCGTCCAAAGAGTCATGGCAGAGATAGAGCGGATTGGGAAGTATTATGCTACAGGAAATATGAGCATTTTTTAGTAACAGTTCAACCCGGCCATAAATACTTATTTTTTAAGCCTTGTTTTCCTGGTCGTCTGTATCTTCTTCTTTTGTCACAGCAACTTCTGCCCGGAGTGCTGTTTTGAAATTGCTGCTGACTCCTTCTGCATGGTCCGGGATAAACAGGGTTTTTCCGGTCAGCAGCAGCAGACGGATATCCAGAAAAACAGAATAGTTCTGGATATAGGTCAGATCCAGCTTTAGTTTGTCGTATGGTGTGCTGTTGTATTTTCCATACACCTGGGCGTAACCGGTGAGTCCGGCTTTCATTTTCAAACGATAAGAGAATTCCGGTATTTCGCTCATGTAGATACTGGCGATTTCCGGCCGTTCCGGTCTTGGACCGACAAAGGACATATCTCCCCGGATAATGTTGAACAGCTGGGGCAGTTCGTCCAGATGGGTGCGCCGCAAAACACGACCAATCGGCGTGATGCGGTCATCTCCCTTTGCCATTAAGCGGATGGAATCTTTCTCTGCATCGACATACATGCTGCGGAATTTTAAAATCTCAAATTCTTTTCCGTTTAAGGTCAGTCTGGTCTGACGGTATAAAACAGGGCCCTTGTCCATGCATTTTATCAGAATAACAATAAGAAGCATAACAGGAGCGGTAATGAGCAGGCAGGTGATGGAAATAAGCAGGTCCATGCTGCGTTTGATAAAAGCCTGGAATGGAGTCAGACCACGGTTTCTCATAAGAAGAAACGGTGTATCAAACAAATCCATGTCAGAAGCCCCCCGGATCATAATGTCATACAGCTTTGGAGTGACATAGACACGGATGGAGTTCTCATAGCAGTATTTAATCAGGTGGTTCCGCAGAGAAGCAGACAAATCATGCAGAATGACAGCCTCATATCTGGAAATGACCTGTTTTAATTTTTCTTCCCCGGCATTACAGTGAATACGTTTCACGATTTCATATTTTTCACTGCGGGAGGAAATCTTGCTGTAAACCTCGTCAATAGGACGGTCACCATAAATTAAAAGCATCTGGCGTGGTGGATTTACCCGGTAGTAAATGTAATTGGACAGCATGGTCCAGAAAATATTAAAAAAGAAACCGAGTAAAACAGCCAGTCCGATGTACTGCAGCGAAACCAGGCGGTAGGACAGCAGGGAGATAATGATATACATCATAAAGTAGGAAGTAAACAGGGAAAGAGTCCTTGCCACGATACTGTCCAGTACCTTATAATAGCCAAGCCGGAGACCGCCAAAAATATGGTTGGAAGCGGTCAGACAGATGGCAAATAATAAAAGCATCAGGTAGCTTCCCTTACGGTAGAACGGAATCATCAGCATTGGGTGGTACCACAGATACCAGATCCAGGCGAAGATGAGAGTATGGACTACCATAAGCAAAGCGACAGAAATATATGATATGGATTTGTCATGTCGTTTTTTGTTCATAGTGCACCTCGAAAAAATAATTACAATTGTATTCTATCATAAAGAATATAATTGTAAAGTGACAAATCTGTGACGGAAATAAAAAATCGATAAAAATCGAAAAAGAAAAGGAGGCAGCCATGAATCTGCCAGGTTATTATTCCTCCGGGCAGTTTGCCCGGCTTGCAGGAGTGTCTTTAAAGACCATCCGTTTTTATGACAAACAGAATATTTTAAAACCTTCCTATCGCAATCCTTCCGGGGCGCGTTTTTACACCGAGGCAGACTTTGCCAGGCTGCAGCAGATTCTGCTGCTGAAATATCTTGGATTTTCCCTGGAAGATATTAAGGAGCTTTCCATTGATACCACGGACCAGCATTTACTTTTGAATTCGCTTCAGCTGCAGAAAAAACTGGTACGGGACCGGATTGAGCAGATGGAGATGGTAGAGACGGCCATTGAGGATACGGTGGCGGCTATTCAGAGAGAACAGCAGATTGACTGGAGCCATATGCTGGACCTGATTCATCTGACGGGGATGGAAAAGAGTTTAAAGACCCAGTATCAGGATGCCAGCAATATTTCAGCCCGGATTCGCCTGCACAGGGATTTTTCAGTAAATGAACAGGGGTGGTTTCCGTGGATTTTTGAACAATGCCGGATACAGTCCGGAATGAAGGTGTTGGAAATCGGCTGTGGTAATGGTGCATTATGGACAGAAAACAGCGGACATCTGCCGGAACGGGTAGAAGTAGTTTTGTCGGATATTTCCGAAGGAATGCTGCGTGATGCCAGAAGGGCAGTGGCAGAAAAAATGCCATGGATGGTGCAGCAGAATCAGGAAGGTGGCAGCTTTGATTTCCAGGTAATAGACGGTCATACGATTCCTTATCCGGATGCTTCGTTTGACCTGGTGATTGCCAATCATCTGCTGTTTTATTGTGAAGATGTTCTTAAGGTCTGCCGGGAAGTAAAGCGTGTGTTAAAGCCGGATGGACGTTTTGTGTGCAGTACCTATGGCAGACAGCATATGAAGGAGATTACCCATCTTGTGCAGGAGTTTGACAGCAGGATTGTGCTGGCGGCAGAAAACCTGTACGAGAGGTTTGGTTTGGAACATGGTGGTGAAATGTTACACCAGGTATTTGAGGCTGTTTCCATGGTTCGTTATGAGGATGAAATACAGTTAAGCCAGCCGGAACCGTTATTAGAGTATATTTTGTCCTGTCATGGCAACCAGAATCAGATTCTGCTGGATAAATACAAGGAGTTTAAAAATTTTGTGACGGAAAAAACCAGATATGGATTTAAGATTACGAAGGATGCAGGCATATTTATTGCCAGCATTGAGTCAGAAAATAAAAAAATTTATTTTTTTTGAAAAAAGTACTTGAAGGTGACCTTAGGTCACCTTTTATACTGTCCTTAGACAGAGAAATTTCACTGGAAATGTTACAAAACGTAAGCAGAATTTTCACTAAGAAAGGACAAGTAAGATGAAAGGTATTATTCTTGCCGGAGGTTCCGGCACCAGACTGTATCCATTAACCATGGTAACTTCCAAGCAGCTGTTACCAGTTTATGACAAGCCGATGATTTATTATCCGCTGTCTACCCTGATGTTAGCAGGCATTAAGGACATTTTAATTATATCCACGCCGCAGGATCTGCCAAATTTTGAGCGTCTGTTAGGAGATGGAAGCCAGTACGGAATCCAGTTATCCTATAAGGAGCAGCCAAGCCCGGACGGACTTGCCCAGGCGTTTTTAATTGGTGAAGAGTTTATCGGTGATGAACCATGTGCCATGGTACTGGGTGACAATATTTTCTATGGAAATGGCTTCAGCAAGCTGTTAAGAGAGGCCGTAGTGAACAGTGCGGCTGGAAAAGCAACGATTTTTGGTTATTATGTAAATGATCCGGAGCGTTTCGGTATCGTGGAGTTTGATGACAACGGCAAGGTAATTTCCGTAGAGGAAAAGCCTCAGAATCCAAAGTCCAACTACTGCATTACCGGACTTTACTTCTATGACAAGCGCGTGGTAGAATATGCAAAGCAGGTGAAGCCATCCCACAGAGGAGAGCTGGAAATTACCGACCTGAACCGCATTTATTTAGAGGATGGTTCCCTGAATGTCAAGCTTCTTGGCCGTGGTTTTGCATGGCTGGATACCGGAACTATGGACAGTCTGGTAGAAGCGTCCGACTTCGTACAGATGATTCAGAAGCGTCAGGGAATTGAAATTTCCGCACCGGAGGAAATTGCATTTATCAATGGCTGGATTGATAAGGAAACACTGATGGAATCCGCTTCAAGATACGGCAAGTCCCCGTATGGTGAGCATTTAAAGAAGGTTGCCGAAGGTAAAATCCAGTACTAATAAATAAAAAAACAGTATGGAAATAAAAGAAAAGGAGAGTTACATTATGACAATTATCGTAACAGGTGGTGCCGGCTTTATCGGTTCCAATTTCGTATTTCACATGTTAAACAAATATCCGGAGTATCGTATCGTATGTCTGGACAAATTAACTTACGCAGGCAATTTATCTACCCTGGAGCCTGTTATGCAGAATCCGAACTTCCGCTTTGTTAAGGCAGATATCTGCGACAGAGAGGCAGTATATCAGTTATTTGAAGAAGAGCATCCGGACATTGTAGTAAACTTTGCGGCAGAAAGCCACGTGGACCGTTCCATTGAAAACCCTGGAATTTTCCTGGAAACAAATATCATGGGTACCCAGGTATTAATGGATGCCTGCAGAAAGTACGGCATTACCAGATATCACCAGGTTTCCACTGATGAAGTGTATGGTGATCTGCCATTAGACCGGCCGGACCTGTTCTTCACCGAGGACACCCCAATTCACACCAGTTCCCCATACAGCAGTTCCAAGGCTGCTGCAGATTTGCTGGTACAGGCATACAACAGAACTTATGGTCTGCCAGTGACCATCAGCCGCTGTTCCAACAACTACGGTCCATATCACTTCCCGGAGAAACTGATTCCATTAATGATTGCAAATGCACTCAATGATAAGCCACTCCCTGTTTATGGCGAGGGTATCAATGTGCGTGACTGGCTGTATGTAGAGGACCACTGCAAGGCGATTGACCTGATTATCCACAATGGTAAGGTGGGTGAGGTTTACAACATTGGCGGACATAACGAAATGAGAAATATTGATATTGTTAAGCTGATCTGTAAAGAGCTTGGCAAGCCGGAAAGCCTGATTACTTATGTGACAGACCGTAAGGGTCATGATATGCGATATGCCATCGATCCGACCAAGATTCACAACGAGCTTGGCTGGCTGCCGGAGACGAAATTTGCAGATGGTATCAAAAAGACAATCCAGTGGTATCTGGACAACAAGGAGTGGTGGGAGACCATCATTTCCGGTGAATACCAGAATTACTATGAGAAGATGTATGGAAACCGTTAAGAAAAAATAATGGTTTGGAATAATGGAGGAAACATGCGGGTATTTGTAACAGGCGTGGCAGGACAGTTGGGACATGATGTGGTAAATGAGTTAAGAAAGCGTGGACATGAGGCAGTTGGCAGTGATGTCATGGTGATGGAAGATGCTTCGTTTGAACAGCTGGATATTACGGACAGAGAAGCAGTTGTACAGGTATTGGAAAAAGTACAGCCGGATGCCGTGGTGCATTGTGCGGCATGGACAGCAGTAGACCTGGCGGAAGAGGAAGATAAGGTGGACAAAGTACGTGCCATCAATGCCGGAGGCACCAGAAATATTGCCGAAGCCTGCAAAAAGCTGGACTGCAAAATGATATATATCAGTACGGATTATGTGTTTGACGGACAGGGGGAAACCCCATGGCAGCCGGACTGTAAGGACTATAAGCCGTTAAATGTATATGGTCAGACAAAATTAGAGGGGGAACTGGCAGTCAGTGAACTTCTGGAAAAGTTTTTTATTGTGCGTATTGCCTGGGTATTTGGTGTGAATGGAAAGAATTTCATCAAAACCATGCTGAATGTTGGTAAAAAGTATGATACTGTCCGGGTAGTGTGCGACCAGGTGGGTACTCCGACTTATACTTACGATCTGGCAAGGCTTCTGGTAGACATGGCAGAAAGTGAGAAGTATGGTTATTATCATGCGACCAACGAAGGTGGATATATTTCCTGGTATGATTTTACCTGCGAGATTTTTAAACAGGCAGGTTATA
The DNA here is from genome assembly GCA_017938285.1 of Lachnospiraceae bacterium. Classification (GTDB taxonomy): domain Bacteria; phylum Bacillota; class Clostridia; order Lachnospirales; family Lachnospiraceae; genus SIG299. Next base: position 28,837 of record JAGBBW010000009.1, on the reverse strand, counting down.
ATACAAAAGTCGTTCCTGTGACAACAAAAGAGTATGGACTTTCCAAGGCGGCAAGACCGTATAACAGCCGTCTGGATAAGAGTAAGCTGGAAGAGAACGGTTTTGCGCCGCTTCCGTCCTGGCAGGATGCGCTGGCGCGTTATCTGAAAGAAATTGATGGCATAGAATAAGGAGGCTTGTATGGGTAAAATTACAGTAACAGAGGACTGCAATGGAATCAAAGGCTTAAAAGTAATTGAGCCGACGGTGTTTGGGGATTCCCGTGGTTACTTTGTGGAGACTTATAATTATAATGATTTTGCGGCAGCAGGCATTGACTGCCAGTTTGTGCAGGATAACCAGTCGGCATCCAAAAAAGGTGTGCTGCGGGGACTTCATTTTCAGATTAATTATCCGCAGGATAAGCTGGTCCGTGTGATTAATGGCGAGGTGTTCGATGTAGCTGTGGATCTGCGGGAAGGTTCAGAAACCTTTGGAAAATGGTTTGGAGTAACACTTTCTGCGGAAAATAAGAAGCAGTTTTTTATTCCAAAGGGCTTTGCCCATGGCTTCATTGTGCTTTCGGAGTTTGCAGAGTTCTGCTATAAGGTAACAGACTTTTATCATCCGAATGATGAGGGAGGACTGCTCTGGAAAGACCCGGCGATTGGGGTGGAATGGCCAATGCCGGAAGGAATGACAGAAGATGACCTGATTCTGTCCGAAAAGGATACAAAGTGGGGCGGAATTGCGGAATATAAGAAAGAACGTGGAATGTAAAGGACTGTAAAAAAGAACACAGAGGAATCAGTTTATCCCGTAAAACGGAAAGCTGGTTCCTCTGTTTTTTACCGGTTTATGCCCGGAGAATCTTTGCCACGTAACCTAATACTTCCACATTGTCCGGTTCTGCAATCCGGAACTTGCCATCCCGTATGCCATAATATTTGACAATGCCGTTTTCGATTACCCGGTTGGTAATCGCTAAATTGTCGTTGACAACGACTACGGTGTTTTCTCCCCGCATGGCATCACGGTCATTGGCAAGAAGCAGTATATCGCCCTGGGTATAGTGGGGAAGATAGTGCAGGCAGGGAATCTGGATACCAATAAAAACTTTATGGAACAGTTCATCATCCATATGTTCTATATGGAGTGGTTCATAATCACTGGTTATTTTCAGGTTTCCGCTGTTGGCACAGACTGGGAGCATAATGTTGACAATTTTTTTATTTTTATGTTTTTCGTGAATAAACTTCTGATTATGCAGATGCCAGTCTATCAGGGATCTGGAACCCTTCGGAAGGGAGCGGTAAATCTGCATATTATTCAGGGAATGGTCGTCAATGGTTCCGGCACCGACCAGTTCATCAATGCTGATGTGAAAGGCTCTTGCCAGTTTGACCGCCGTGGAAAGGCGGCAGTCTTTTGCTTCCTTGTCGTACAGGAAAGTTTTCAGAGTATCATAGGAAATGTCTGCAATTTCTGCGGTTTCCTTGATGGTATAATCATTTTCTTCCATCAATTTGTCGATATTTCTGCGAAAAACGTCGATATATCGTGTGGATTTTTCCACCAGTTTTTCACTGGATTTTTTTGGATTTTGGTTTTTCAAAATCTTTTCTCCTCACATTTGTCATGTTACAATAACACTGTCCTTAAGAAATACAGAAGCAGAAGATACCATGTATCGCTGGTTTTGTATAAGGACAGAATGGTTTCGCTTATGGGCGGTGGTTCCCAAAACTTAACCGCCTGTAAGCAGGTTACCTATATATACTAACATATTCGTGTAAGTTATGTCAATTTATACCAGACAATTTGGGAGGAAAATTATGAAAAAAGACGCATCTTTTATTACACATGCTGTAAATGACCAGCACATTCTGTATTACACGGTTTCCAAGCACAAAAATACTGCATACGAGGAAGCAGAATTGTATGAATATGGTATCAAGTGTGTCTTATGTGATTTGCGTGGAAAACTTATGGATGAGGAAAGTGTACAGTGCGTTTCAGCTAACTTTAATCTGGTGCGTCAGCTGACCAATATACTGGCAAGATGTCAGGTATATCCGGTACATCTGCTGGAGATTCTGGATGATCTTATTGTAAGGGATACCCTGCCGGAAGATGATAATAACCAGGCTCCATTACTTTGTGTTTAAAAGAAGAAATAAAAACAGCTTTTAGTACGAACCAGAACGGAAAGGATATCAGCGGACTGGCAGGATTAAAAGCTGTTATACTATATATTCTTTTAATATGGTGTGTATTAGAGCATCTCTACAATTCGTATGTTTTTTTCTTTGGACAGGTCAAGGAAATTTCCATCTACATTGACCATAGGCTTGGAGAGCTTGTGCTGGTTCAGCATAACAATCGTACCAATCAGGGAGTTGGACAGACGTACCTGGTTATTAATATGGGACTGTGCAATGCCGGTCAGGAATGGGAGCAGCAGAGTAGTGTCATATTTCTGGTATCCGCCTTCTTCAAATTCAGCAATAACATCAAAGGAACAGATTTCCTTGCGGTAGGAACGGCGGGCTGTCATGGCATCATAGACATCTGCAATGGCAATAATTTTTGCAAACAGCGGCAGACGTTCTCCTTTAAATCCGGAAGGATATCCGGACCCGTCGCAGCGTTCATGGTGCAGAAGGGCTGCGGCACAGACTTCCTGAGGGAAGTGGGCACGGGTTAAAATATCATAACTCTTGCGCGGATGGGTTTTGATAACGGCGTACTCTTCTTCGGTAAGTTTCCCTGGTTTTGATATGATTTCCATTGGAATCTGCAGCTTGCCGATATCATGAAAAGCACAGGTCAGCATCAGAGTACGGATCTGGTCTTCCGGCAGATTCTGCTGGGTGGCAATGGTGTGGGCAATCAGGGCAACACTGAGGGAATGTATGTATATGGTATCATCGTATTCCCGCATGAGCTGCAGGGTATTCATCAGGTGCAGGGTGTTTTTTACCGTGCTGGCCAGTGCAAGAATCGGCTCAACGATGGAAGAAACGTCAAATTCTTCTTCCGGGTGATTAATAATCTGTCCACAGGCTTTTTCCAGGTCATAGGCCATATCCTGGTAGGTACGGTTGAAGTTTTTAAACTCTGCTGTGGTTTTCTCAGGATTCAGCGGTTTGTCTTTTTCAGCAGCAGCAGTAAGCTTTTCTGCAACCTCATCCGGAATAATAACACAGACAGTTTTTACGTTATAGAGTTTGAGTCTGGAAATTAACCGGGGATTCAGAGGGGTATCTTTTGGTATAATTAAATGACCGGACGGACTTAAAACGTCGTCAGCGGTAATCATATCCTGCTTAATCTGCTGAATGGATATTGTAAGTGGAACCATAGTGGAAATCCTCCTGTATAGTTATGATGCAGGAAACATAATGTATGGACAATCTGTACTGGTCATTAAACTTTTATTTCCTATATAAATAATAATATATAAGTGGATATTTGGCAAGGAAAATCCGTCAAAAAAGGAGGAAAGCTGTTTACTTTACGGGAAGAATGAATTAAGATGGTAAAGAGAAGAAAGGCAGGAATAGCAGAGAAAGCCACTGCCGGGAATGGAAGGAACGTATGAAACGGATTTTTAAATGGTTAGGAAAAGGAATATGGGGCGGGGTGAAACTGTTTGTGCTTCTGCTGCTGGTGATAGCGGTGGTGGCAGGTATCGGAATCTACCATGAATATGCAAAGCCGGTACTGGAACTGAAACAACAGGCAGAAGAAATAGCGGAAAAATCCACGACAGAGGATTTTCGCTCCTCTATGACCAGTGTGGTTTATGACAGCAATGGGGAAAAAATTTCCACACTTCGTTCCGGAAAGTCATTGTATTATCTGACGTATGAGGAACTGCCGGACTGGGCAGTGGATGTCATGCTTGTAACGGAGGACAGGAAGTTTTATTCCCATGAAGGTGTGGATCTGCTGGCGAATGTCCGGGCGTTTTATTATCTGATAAAAAATAAAGGGGAAATTACCCAGGGAGGAAGTACCATTACCCAGCAGCTCACCAGAACCATTTATCTGAGCAATGAAGTGTCTTATGAGCGTAAGCTGGTGGAAGTGTTTCTTTCATGGGAACTGGAAAAGAAATATTCCAAGGACGAAATCATGGAGTATTATCTGAATAATATTTATTTTGCCAATGGTTTTTATGGAATCCAGGCAGCGGCTTATGGCTATTTTGGCAGAAGTGTAAAGGATTTATCACTGTCAGAGACGGTATTTCTCTGTGCCATTCCGAATAATCCGAGTCTGTATGATCCGTATATACGCATGGAAAAAACGGTAGAGCGCCGGGACCGTATGCTGCGTCAGATGCTGGAAGCCGGAAAAATTACAAAAACAGAGTACCAGGCAGCGACAGCAGAAGAGATTGTGTTGGAAAAAGGGGCAGTAACCAGTCATAACTATGTGGAAACGTATGTGTACTACTGCGCCATCCGGGCTTTGATGGAAGCGGATGGTTTTGTGTTCCGGACCAGCTTTACCAGCGCAGGAGAACAGGCAGAATATGAGGAAACATATGAAACCAGTTATGATTACTGGCAGCAGAAGCTGTATTCCGGCGGTTACCGTATTTATACTTCTATTGATCTGGAAAAGCAGGCACTTTTACAGGAAGCTGTCAATGAGGGATTGTCTGGATTTACTGAAGTGAATGAAGAAGGAATTTATGAAAAGCAGGCTTCCGCAGTCTGTATTGATAATGAAACCGGGTATGTGGTGGCAGTGGTAGGCGGAAGGGAACAGGAGTATGCAGGTTATACGCTGAACCGTGCTTATCAGAGTTTCCGCCAGCCGGGAAGCTGTATCAAGCCATTGGTCGTTTATACTCCGTGGTTTGAGCGTGGACTGACCCCGGATTCCCTTGTGCTGGATGAACTATTTGAGGGAGGTCCGAAAAATGCCGGGGTGTATCATGGAGTAATAACGGTGCGTACTGCTGTGGAGCAGTCCAAAAATACAGTGGCATGGAAACTGTTCGAGGAATTGACGCCGGAGGCAGGACTTTCGTATCTGACCAGGATGAAGTTCCGCAAAATTGTGGATACGGATTATGTTCCGGCAGCATCTCTGGGAGGTCTGACCTATGGGGTCAGTGCCCTGGAGATGGCCAGTGCCTACAGTGCTCTGGAAAATGACGGAATCTTCCGCAGTCCAACCTGTATTGTAAAAATTACGGACGTGGACGGAAAGGCTGTGGTGGAAAATACCATATCAGAGAAACGAATTTATGAGGAAAATGCCGCCCGGACCATGACAAATGTGCTGAAAGGTGTTCTGAACGTGGGAACTGCCAAAAAGCATAATCTGGAAAATGCCATTGCTGCCGGAAAAACAGGAACGACGGATTACCGGAAGGACAGTTGGTTTGCCGGGTATACGGCATATTATACAACCAGTGTATGGGTTGGATATGACTGGCCGAAAGAGTTTGAGGAAAGTGCAGGAAATTCCTATTCTTTGATGATATGGGAAGATTTTATGGAACAGATTCATGAAGGTTTGGAGCAGGTGGAATTTCCAGAGTACAAAAAGGTGGAGGGAACGTATACTGCTCCGGATATAACAATGACACCGACACCGGTTCCGGAGGAAGAGCCGGATGCTGCACAGGAACAGCCGGATACAGAAGGAGAAACAGAGGAAGACAGGATGTCAGGGGAGAACTACCGGGTGACACCAACACCTGGAATGTCAGAAGGGGACCGGTACAGGGTGACACCAACGCCGGGAGTGTCAGAAGGAGACCGGTACAGGGTGACGCCAACACCGGGAGTGTCAGAAGGAGACCGGTACAGGGTGACGCCAACACCGGGAGTGTCAGAAGGAGAACAGTACCGGGTATCTCCACCACCGGGAATTAACTGGGGAAATGAGTATGACCCGACCGAGGATCCGCAGTAACAGATGAAAAGAGACTGCCGCAGAAAGAAGGTTAATCCGATGCGGCAGTCTCTTTTTTCAGAATATTACGCCTGTTTTTTTTCGTTGTATTCGCGGATACGCTTACGGATACGTTCCGTTGGATTCAGGTATTCGCTGATGGAGCCATCATGATTTAAAGTATCAATCAGGAGTGCAATATACTTGCTCATATCTGCGTTGACATAGTAAGGTTTGGACAGTAATTCCTCTGACTGGTAAATCAGGTTGGTAGTAATGACACGGTCAATGAGTCCTTCTTCATAAGCAGCATCAAATTTGTCGAAACCGTTGGTAAATAAACCAAAGGTGGAGCAGATGAAAATTCTCTTTGCTTTGCGCTTCTTTAATTCCTTGGCAGTGTCTAACATGCTTTCACCGGAGGAAATCATATCGTCAATGATGATAACATCCTTGTTTTCTACGTTGCTGCCTAAGAACTCATGGGCAACGATAGGATTACGGCCATTTATGATCGTGGTATAGTCACGTCTCTTGTAGAACATACCAACGTCCACACCCATAACATTTCCAAAATATACGGCACGGCTCATGGCACCTTCGTCAGGGCTGATTACCATGGTGTGGGCGGCATCCATGGTGATGTCCGGCACACTGTTTAACAGAGCCTTGATAAACTGGTAGGTAGGCAGTACATTTTCAAAGGTCTTTAACGGAATGGCATTCTGGACACGAGGGTCATGGGCATCAAAGGTAATGATGCTGTCTACACCCATATTGACCAGCTCCTGCAGGGCAAGGGCACAATCCAGGGATTCCCTTGCACTTCTCTTGTGCTGTCTGCTTTCATATAAAAATGGCATGATAACAGTAATGCGGCGGGCTTTTCCGTTGACAGCGGCAATAATTCTCTTTAAATCTGCAAAGTGGTCATCCGGGGACATATGGTTTTCCTGGCCGCAGACGGTATAGGTCATGCTGTAATTCGTTACATCCACCAGAATGTATAAATCGTCGCCGCGGACGGACTGACGGAGCATACCCTTTGCTTCACCGGTGCCGAAACGAGGGCAGAAGGAATTAATGAGGTAGGAGTCTTTTTTGTAGTCGTTGAAATGAATGGTTTCGGAATGCTCATGGTTGCGGGCTTCTCTCCAGTCAACGATGTATTCATCTACCTTTTTTGCAATTCCTTTGGAACTTTCCAGAGCAATAATTCCGAGCTTTCCTACTGGGATGGTTGCTAAGTAGTCTTCTTGCTGTGGCATGAGTGTTATCCTCCATATTGTGTGTATTGTGGGGTAACTGCCCGGAGACAGTTACAGGGTAATGAAACCAGCCGGAACATGCGGGGCATGTCCGAAAGGTACAGATACTTTGAACGAGTTTATCATATCCTTGATAGCTGTTTTTGTCAAGGCGGTGAGAAAAGTTTCGGCAGATTTACCTAATTTGCGAAATAAAACGAAATAAATTAGGTAGATTCTACGTACTAGAGCGTGTTTGAAAAGGTTATGACTCCATTTTCTTTTTCAGGCGGATGTCATCGCCGAAAAAGCGCAGCGGGGTGTAACTGCTGAAAATGCGGGAAAAGTTACGTTCTCCGTAACGGTCTGCCAGTTCCTGTACTCCAAAATTGGTGGAGATAATCGTGGAACGGTGGTTGATGAAACGTTCGTTAATGCACAGGTTCAGACGGGACATGGTAAATGCCGTGGCAAGTTCTGTACCGAGGTCATCAATAATCAGCAGGTCGCAGTCCAGAATATGTTCTGCGGAGGCGGCAAAATCCTGTTCATTATCATACATTGCTTTGCCAAGAATATCGAACAGCTCATATGCGGTCAGGTAGAGAACAGTATGGGCAGTACCTAACAGTTCTTTGGCAATACAGTGGGAAAGAAATGTTTTTCCCAGACCGGAATTCCCATAAAACAGCAGGTTTCCTCCGTCTTTATCAAAATTCCGGACAAAGGACTGGCAGGTTTCGTAGATATGCCGGATATTCTGACGGGGAGTCAGTTTTGTTTTTGGATCGACAGCGTTATCGTTGTAATAGTCGAAACGGAAGGTTCCAAAGTTTTCCTCCTGGATAATGGAAGCGATATTGGACTGGGCATACAGTAAGTCTACGACAGCCTGTTTAAAACAGTGACAGCGTTCTTCTCCATTCATACCGGTATCCTGGCAGTCTTTGCAGAGGTAAACCGGGGAAAGATAATCAGCCGGATAACCGTTCGCTGTCAGAAGTGCTTCTTTCTGACGGGACAATGCTTCATTCTGCTGACGGAGTCCGGCAGTGTCCGGACTGCCATTTTCAGCAAACAGGGAAGCTTTGGCAAACTGCATGGAATTTTCGATAATTTTTGCCTGAAGTTCCATATAGGCAGGAAGCTTCTGGGCAATTTCAGCCTGTCGCTTCTCCAGCATGACACGGGAAGCGGCCCGCCGGTCATCATAAGTCCGCAGAATGGCATTATACTGGTAATTTTTTAAGGACATGGGAAACCTCCATTATCAGCCTTTCTTTAAAAGCATATCTTCAAGATCGGATAATTCCTGGCTGGAATACTGACGCTGTGGATAACTGTTATAGCTTCCGGCAGATTTTGTAACCGGTGCAGTCTGGCGCACACCCTGTTCTGTCTGGCGTGGATGCAGCAGTGCATGGGCAGCATCCAGAGCCTTTACTTCTGCCATGGTGGAAGCACCGGCCTTGTGCCAGCTTTCCAGAATACGGTCAGCATATTTAAAATCCGGTTTATTAATGTTCAGGATAGTGCGGGTACAGGCTTCTTCAATCAGCTCTGCGCTCATCTTCCAGGCACTCCATCTGCGGATGTATTCCCGCTCCGGTCCAACCGGCATGCGGCTTAAGGAAAAAGCCTTATTTGCTGCATGGAAACAGGTATCGTAAAGAAGATTGTATTCCTGGGCTTTTTCTACGGTATCAATGCCTTCCTGGTGCCAGGAAATGGCAACCTTTTCTATGTACTCACATCGTTTTTTGTTTTTTCCAATGCAGTATTCATACAGGTATAAAATCAAATCAGAGGAGAACTGGAGCCTGTCAAACAGAAAAGCAGCCAGATTAATATCCTGTGGGGTCAGTATGCGGGCAAGGTACATTTCGATGGCATTCAGTACCATGGAAAAATCATTGGTAGTACGAATCTGTTCCAGTTCCTCTTCTGTATACACCGGACATTTGTAGTACGAATCCTGGGCAGTTTCCACCGGTTTTTCCTGGCGGTATGGTTCCAGGGCAATGATGGTGTTTCCCTTTGGCTGGGAAATGAGTGCTTCCCTGGTATCTACTGCGAGGTCCAGCAGGGTAATGCCGGTCAGGTCGTCCGCTTCCATGGCAAGGGAAACCACATTGTTTTTCTCCCAGTAAGAAAGGGCGCGGACGATATCTTTTTCAGATTCATCCAGGGCATCTGCGGCTGTGGATAAACTGAATGGCAGCGTGCTGCCGGAAAGACAGCGCAGAAGGTATAAATAAACTTTAACATAAGCCCCGTTGGCAGATGGCATAAAACGGTCAATAAATAAATTTGGCACAACGGTGGCACTGAATTTGCGGTCGGTATTAAGTGTAATTGCGTTCATAAGTGTATGCACCCCTTTCGATGTGAGCAAAGTATAGCACAATTCTGGAAAATCGGGAATAGGGGGAAAAGTGTAAACGGACTGTAGAAAAAGAATGTGGATAATGTGGATAACTTTGTGGATAGATTGAAAAAGAAGTTGTCATTTTTTGACAAAAGTGATATTTTAGGGGCTGGCAGGTGGTATAAATATGAAAAAAACCTAAAAATTTACAAAAAATAATCCACAGCCAGTTTTTCAACAAAAATGTGAATAAGCTGTGGATTATGTGAATAAGTTATTTGCCAAGCAGATTTTCAGCTACATTTACGATGTCACCCGCACCCATAGTTATCAACAAATCTCCCACGGAACAAAACTGCAATAAAAAATTTTGAATTTCCGAAAAAGTTTCAAAACAGTAAACCTCTTTACCTTTTTTTGAAATTTCTTCTGCGAGAAGGCTGGAAGAAACACCAAGGGTATCGGTTTCCCGGGCGGCATAAATTTTTGCCAGAACAACAACATCAGACAACGCCAGGGCTTCTGCAAACTCCGGAAGCAGGGCTTTGGTACGGGTATAGGTATGTGGCTGGAATACGGTTACCGTACGGGTCTGGCCGCAGCCTGCCGCAGAGGACAGGGTGGCACGGATTTCTGTTGGATGGTGTGCGTAATCGTCATAAATACGGACACCGTTCCAGGTTCCTTTGTACTCAAAACGGCGTCTGGTGCCATGAAAGTCCGGCAGGACTTTCTGGATGGTTTCCATGGAAACACCATATTTTAAAGCAAGGGCAATGGCCGGCAGGGCGTTGGAAACATTGTGGCGGCCGATAAGTCCCAGTTCAATCCGGCCAAGAAAGCGTCCTTCTGCAATAAAATCAAAAGAACCGCAGCCATGATTGTCATAAATTACATTGGCAGCCGCATAAGTATATGGTGTGGATGGAGTGGACAGGCTGGTGGTACCGTCCAGGATGCCGTAGCTGGCAATAGTACAGCAGGCATTGGCAAACAGGGTCTGGTAATCTTCAATTTCTGCATTGACATAAGCCGTACCTTCTGCCGGAACCAGTGCAGCATATTTTGCAAAGGAGCAGCGGATGTCTTCCAGGTCTTTGAAGAAGTCCAAATGGTCTTCTTCTATATTTAATATGATAACATCGGTTGGGAAAAGGGAAAGAAAGGTGTTGGTATACTCACAGGCTTCTGCCACAAAATAACCGGACTGTCCAATGCGCAGGTTGCCGCCGATAACATCCAGAACACCACCCACGGTAATGGTCGGGTCCAGTTCTCCGGCTAAGAGAAGGACGGACAACAGGGACGTGGTTGTGGTTTTTCCATGGGTTCCGGCGATGCCGGCAGCATGCGGATACTGCTTCATTATCTGACCAAGCAGGACAGAGCGCGGCATAAGGGAGATGCCAAGAGCCCTGGCGGCACAGTATTCTTCGTTGTTTTCCTGGACGGCAGCGGTATATACCACAAGGTCCATATCCTTTGTAATGTTTTCTGCGTGCTGGCCGATGGAAACATGGATGCCCAGGGTTTCCAGTTCTCTTGTCAGGTCGCTTTCGTGCCAGTCGGAACCGGAGATGGTAAAACCACGGCTCTTTAAAAGTTTGGCAAGGCCGCTCATGCTGATACCGCCGATTCCAATAAAATGAATGTGGATAGGGGTGTTAAAATCAATTTTGTACATGGAGTCACTTCCTTTTATATTTGTTTATCACAGTATAGCGCATTTTCGTAAAAATGCAAAGAATCTTTCTCTATAATAATAAGTAGAAGAAGGTGTTTTTATATCCAATTTTTAGACAAAAAGAAAACGTTTGGTAAAAGTGAATAAAAATAAGAATTTTTCGAAAAGAATTTTGTAAAAAATATTCACAATAGCAAAAAAAAATGTTATAATAGAATTATAAATCAATAATACAGCGTTTGCGCTTTGAAGAATGGAGGATAATCGTGATTAAAAAAGAGATGATTGCCATGCTGTTAGCAGGCGGACAAGGTTCGCGTCTTGGTGTTTTAACTTCCTCGATTGCGAAACCGGCAGTAACTTTTGGTGGAAAGTACCGTATTATTGACTTTCCGTTAAGCAATTGTATTAATTCCGGTGTTGATACCGTAGGTGTATTGACACAGTATCAGCCATTACGACTGAATACACATATTGGTATTGGTATTCCGTGGGATTTAGACAGAAATGTTGGTGGTGTTTCCGTACTCCCTCCGTATGAGAAGAGCACGAACAGCGAATGGTATACCGGTACGGCCAATGCTATTTACCAGAACTTAAAGTATATGGAGCAGTTCAATCCGGAGTATGTTCTGATTCTTGGCGGCGACCACATTTACAAGATGGACTATGAGGTAATGTTAGATTTCCACAAGGCAAACAAGGCAGACATTACCATGGCTACCATTCCGGTTCCTATGGAAGAAGCCCATCGTTTCGGTATTGTTATTACAGATGATACCAGAAGAATCGTGGACTTCGAGGAAAAGCCAAAGAACCCACGCAGCAACCTGGCTTCCATGGGTATCTACATCTTCTCCTGGAAGGTATTAAGAGAAGCCCTGATTACTCTTTCCGAGCAGCCGGGCTGTGACTTTGGTAAACATATTATTCCATACTGCCATAAGAGAGGCGACAGGGTATTCGCTTATGAGTTCAATGGCTACTGGAAGGACGTTGGTACATTATCTTCCTATTGGGAGTCCAATATGGAACTTATCGACCTGATTCCGGAGTTCAACTTATATGAAGAATTCTGGAAGATTTATACCAAGGCTGATGTGATTCCGCCACAGTATATTGCACCGGAAGCAGTAATCGAACGTGCCATTATCGGTGAAGGTACGGAAATTTATGGAGAAGTTTACAATTCCATTATCGGACCTGGCGTAACGATTGGAGAAGGCACGATTGTGCGTGATTCCATCATTATGAAGGGTACGGAGATAGGACATCATACCGTGATTAACAAGTCCATCATTGCAGAAAACTGTGTGATTGGTTCTGAGTGTGAGCTTGGTATTGGTGAAGAACTTCCAAATGAATGGAAACCGGATATTTACAGCGGCGGCATGGTAACCGTTGCAGAAAATTCCGTAGTTCCAAATAAGGTTCGTATTGGTAAGAATGTCGCTATTTCCGGCGGCACTACACTGGATGATTATCCAAGAGGATTATTGGAATCCGGTCAGAATATTATTAAGGTAGGTGATGGCAGATGAGAGCAATAGGTATTATTTTAGCAGGCGGTAATAATGTAAAAATGCAGGAGCTTTCCAACAAGCGTGCAGTTGCGGCTATGCCGATTGCAGGAAGCTATCGTGCCATTGACTTCGCTCTGAGCAGCATGTCCAACTCCCACGTACAGAAGGTGGCAGTGCTGACCCAGTTTAATTCCCGTTCCTTAAATGAGCATTTAAGCTCCTCCAAGTGGTGGGATTTCGGCAGAAAGCAGGGAGGTCTGTTTGTATTCACTCCAACGGTTACCAAGGACAATGGTTTCTGGTATCGTGGTACGGCAGATGCCATTGCACAGAATTTAAGCTTTTTAAAGAACAGCCATGAGCCATATGTAGTTATCGCATCCGGTGACTGTGTATACAAGCTGGATTATAATAAGGTATTAGAGTACCATGTGGAAAAGAAGGCAGATATTACGGTGGTAACCAAGGTGCTGGAGCCGGAAGAAGATGCAACCCGTTTTGGTGTAGTTGCTGTGGATGAAGACGGCAGAATCACAGAGTTTGAAGAAAAGCCGTTAGTTTCCAAATCCAATACCATCTCCACCGGTATTTATATTATCCGCAGAAGATTATTAATCGAACTGATTGAAGAAGCAGATAAGGAAGGCCGCCATGACCTGGTTAAGGACATCCTGATCCGTTATAAGAATATCAAGAAGATTTATGCGTACGAAATGGATGACTACTGGAGCAATATTTCCACCGTAGATGCTTACTACAGCACCAACATGGACTTCCTGGACAAGGGCATTCGGAATTACTTCTTCAAGGAATATCCGGATGTATATTCCAAGATTGATGACTGTCCGCCAGCAAAGTACAACCCGGGTTCTGTTGTAAAGAACAGTCTGGTTTCCAGTGGATGTATTTTAAATGGTACAGTAGAGAATTCTATTCTGTTTAAGAAGGTATATGTTGGAAACAACGTTACCATTAAGAACAGTATTATTTTAAATGATGTACACATTGGTGATAATGTGGTAATTGAGAACTGTATTGTGGAAAGCCGCGATTCGATTAAGCCGAATACCCAGTATATCGGTGAACCGGGTGAAGTTAAGATCGTACTTGAAAAAGAAGCAAGATACGAATTGTAGGAGGGGTTACCCCTTTCCCTGATGTAAGAAGGGGAAGGGGCATGCCGATGGGGGAGCTGGAAGCAGTTGAGAATTGAGTTGATTTGAAAGCGTGTTGCTAAAAGATAGTATGGTTTCAGGGTCTTTTGACAAGCAACGCCCGGAATTTTCAGCGGCAGTACCGCTGAAAACTCACTGATGTCACAACCATCCAGAAGAAGCAGGCTTCTCTGTCTGGTCATGACATCAGGCATTCCCAACAAAAAGATGTTGGGAACATTCCGGTCTGATTGTTTCATAAGACACTATAAATTACTATAGTTTAGAGAGTGTCTTGAAAAAACAGCTTAAATACATATTCCGGGTTTACCATAATTCCTCCCTACATTTACGAGAAAGGGGTTACGCAGGTGCAGATTACAGATGTCAGAATACGTCAGGTAGCAAAAGAAGGAAAAATGAAGGCGGTTGTTTCCATTACTCTTGATAATGAATTTGTAGTCCACGACATTAAAGTAATTGACGGTGATAAGGGGCTTTTCATTGCAATGCCAAGCAGAAAAACTGGAGAAGGGGAGTATCGGGACATTGCACATCCAATCAATTCTTCCACAAGGGACAGAATCCAGCAGGTGATTCTGGAGCACTATGAAAGAGCTTTGGAAGAAAACAGCATGGAGGATGGCGAATAGCAGTTATTGTATGAAAGGAATAAAAAGAGCGGTCACAGATCAAACGGGTCAGTGACCGCTCTTTTTTCTTTTCACCTTTTTCCACTTGAGAAAATGACAGGTTTGGTATATGATGATATAAGTGTCGAATTATAGCAATCAGAGTAACGATAATGTTACCGACAGGGTAAACCAGAAGGAGATAAATGAGTAATTCAGAAAAAAGAGGAAAAAAAGCAATTACGGTTGCCATTTATATGTTATTAGTGACATGGATTCTTTTGCTGCTGTTATTAATTGCGGTTTATGCGCTGCGACTGCAGGGATATAACAGTTTCTATGAGTGGAAGAACCGGAATCAGACGGAGACCGTGCGGCCGTTGGTTGTAACACCGGCACCGGTTGCTGGTGCTGGTACAGATAAAGCAGAAGGAACAGAAAACATTCCCGTGACCCAAAGACCGGAACAAACCGGGACGGCAGAAGAGTCTTTCGATTCCGGGGAAAGCAGAGAACCAGAAAACGTATCGGAAAAAACGCCGGAGAAAACACCAGAGAAAGAGAATGTACCGGAACAGGTGACTGCACTTGCACTGACGGGACAGGAAGCTATAGATGAAGAAATCCGGTATCAGGCGGCAAAGTTTTTTGGGGAGGAAGTCCCGGTTTGTTATATCAGCTATGAGACTGGAATATATTTTTCTGTAGTATTCCAGCAGGGAGAGAAACTGCTTCCGCTGGTGTATAACAGGGAAACACAACAGCAGGTGACCGGCAGCAAAATGATGAAGGAAACGTACTTTGCCATTATAAAAGAACGTCTTCAGACAGAGGTACGGCAGCGTTTTCCGGAAGAGGCAGGTTCTTCTTTTGTAACGTATGAAGAACTGTACCAGGTGGAGGATTATGAACAGTTTTATATGACGGAGGATTCCCTGGTATTTTATTTTGACGAAAATACATTGACAGAAAACAGCCACGCTCCTTTTTGCTATGAAGTGGAACTTTCGGAAGCAGAGGCGTTTTTCTACAATAAGCTGGATGGAAGTCCGAATGGCCACGCCATCCGGGAACTGGACCCTGAGGCAAAAATGATTGCACTGACGTTTGATGATGGTCCGTATTCTAAAATAGAAGAAAAGCTGATTACCTTGTTAGAAAGCTATGATGCAAAAGCAACTTTTTTCTTTCTGGGACACCGGGCAGAGGAATGGTATCCGGAAATGCCGGGTAAATTATATGCAGCAGGGCATGAAGTTGCCAGTCATACGTATTCCCATGAGCTGAATTTTGATGTAGTGTCAGCAGAAGAATTGTGGACAGAAGTGAACCGTACAAATCTGGTGCTGGCAAAGGCCTGCGGCTATGCACCGGAATATATCCGGTTTCCTGGTGGTTCTGCCGGAAAGACAGGAAAAGTGCCGATGCTGGTAGTGAACTGGGATATGGACAGTGTGGATTATGCAGATAAAAATACAGAAAATGGTGACCGGATTATATTTGAACGCCTGCTCAATTCTTCCTATTTTGATGATGGGAGTATTGTGCTGCTGCATTCGATTTATGAAAACAGTTATGGTGCTGTGGAACTTTTGCTGCCATATCTGAAAGAGCAGGGATATGAGCTGGTGACGTTATCGGAATTGTTCTATTATAAATGCAGGGATAAGGAACTGGAACCTGGAGTTGTATATTTTGATGGACAGGGAAATACAAAAAGGGTTAAACGCCGGGAATAAAAAGGAGAAACGGGGAAATGAAATTTATTATAGGTTTAGGAAATCCTACAGCGCAGTATGTGGGGACAAGGCATAATATTGGTTTTGATGCCATCACCAGACTGGCGGATGACCACCGCATCAGTGTCAGTGAGAAAAAGCATAAGGCATTGTGTGGCAAAGGAATGATTGGTGGGGAAAAAGTCATTTTGGTGAAGCCACAGACATATATGAATTTAAGTGGGGAAAGTGTACGGGAGGTGCTGGACTTTTATAAAGCCGGTCCGGAAGACATGATTGTATGTTATGATGACATCAGTCTGGCATCGGGGCAGTTAAGAATCCGGGAAAAAGGAAGTGCCGGCGGCCATAACGGAATCAAAAATATCATTGCACATCTTGGTACGGAACAGTTTGCCAGAGTACGTATCGGCGTGGGTGAAAAGCCGGCGGACTGGGATTTAAAGGATTATGTACTGGGAAGATTTTCAGCAGAAGAAGAACCGCTTATGCGGGATGCTCTGGCAGATGCCGCCAGAGCATGTGAGATGTTTGTGGCAGAGGAACTGTCTGCTGCAATGAACCTGTTTAATCGAAAGAAATAAGAGGTTAAATATGAAAGCATATCTGGAACCATTAAAGGAAATAAGTGAATATTGTGCGGTGGAACAGGCATTGTTAAAGGGAGGAAAAACAGCCCATGTGACGGGGTGTATTGATTCCCAGAAGTGCCATCTGACTGCAGGTCTGTCGGAGCATTTTCCGGTGCGGCTCATACTGACCTACAGCGATTTAAGGGCACAGGAGCTTTGTGAAGAGTACCGTCTGTATGATGCAGGAGTCATGCGGTATCCGTCCAAGGATATTATTTTTTACAATGCAGATATTCATGGGAATGCCATTGTGAAAGAGCGTCTGAAAGTGGTGAAGCGGCTGCTGACCGGAGAGCCGGTGACGGTAATTGCCAGTATCGATGGCTGTATTGACCGCCTGCTTCCTTTGGAGGATATCCGGAAGAAAATTTTGTCTCTGTCGGAGGCAGACATGATAGAAGAGGAAGCGCTGGTAAAGCGGCTGGTGACGCTTGGCTATGAGCGGCAGGACCAGGTGGCGCTTCCGGGAGAATTTGCGGTCCGGGGCGGAATCATTGATGTGTTCCCGCTGACGGAGGATGCACCGGTGCGTATTGAACTGTTCGGGGATGAAATTGATACCATCCGGGTGTTTGATGTGGACAGCCAGCGTACCGTGGAACGGATTCCGGAAATTACCCTGTTTCCGGCGGCAGAATACATTTTTTCTGCGGCGGATTTACAGAAGGGCCGGGAGAAAATGTTAGAGGAAGCAAAGAGGACCGAAGAAGCATTACGTGCCCAGGCAAAAAACGAGGAGGCCATGCGGGTCCGCCGGACAACGGAGGAATTTCTGGAAAATCTGGAATACTGTCCGGGACATGCGGCAATAGATTCCTATGTGACCTTTTTTTGTGAAAATACGGTATCTTTTCTGGATTATTTTAAGGAACATGCCCTGATTGTACTGGATGAGCCGGGGCATATTGCGGAAAAGGGAGAAACAACGGCACTGGAATTCCGGGAAAGCATGACCGGCCGTCTGGAAAAAGGATACATTCTGCCATCCCAGGCCGAGGTGATCTTTTCTTATCAGGCACTGCTTGGCGGACTGGACGGACGTACCGTACTCCTGCTTTCTACGCTGGATTACGGCTTTGACCTGCTGAAAGCAAAGGTAAAGTATGATATTTCAGCAAAGAGTGTCAGCCCGTATAATTCCAATTTTGAACTGCTGGTGAAGGACCTGGCGGGCTGGAAGAAAAAAGGCTACCGGACCATTGTGGTGACTTCTTCCGGTACAAGGGCGGCAAGACTGGCAGAGAGTTTGAGGGAATATGAGCTTCCGGCGTTTTTTAGTGATGACAAAGAACGTCTGGTAAAAAATAGTGAAATCATGGTGATTCAGGGAAATCTGCGTCGTGGTTTTGAGTATCCGGCACTGAAATTTGTCATGATTTCGGAAAGTGATATTTTTGGTGCGGAAAAGAAGAAAAAACGGAAGAAGAAGGAATACAGCGGGCAGAAAATCCAGAGTTTTAACGACCTGACCTATGGTGACTATGTAGTACATGAGGACCAGGGTGTGGGGATTTACCGTGGTATTGAAAAAATCGAAGTAGAAAAGGTTACCAAAGATTTTGTAAAGATTGAGTACGGTGACGGTGGCATTCTGTATATTCCGACTACCGGTTTGGACCGTATCCAGAAATATGCCAGTGCGGATGCGGCAAAGAAACCAAAACTCAATAAAATGAATTCCACGGAATGGAAGAAAACCAAAACGAGGGTAAAATCTGCGGTGAAGGATATGGCAGCAGAACTGGTACGGCTGTATGCCCACCGCCAGGAGCAGAATGGTTTTGCTTTTGAGAAGGATACGGTATGGCAGCGGGAGTTTGAAGAACTGTTTCCGTATGAGGAGACGGACGACCAGCTTCGGGCGATAGAAGATACAAAACGGGATATGCAGAGTAAAAAAATCATGGACCGTTTAATCTGCGGCGATGTCGGCTATGGAAAAACCGAGATTGCCATTCGTGCTGCCTTTAAGGCGGTGGAAAACGGAAAGCAGGTAGTAGTGCTGGTACCGACCACGATTCTGGCGCAGCAGCATTACAATACGTTTGTGGGGCGTATGATGAATTTTCCAATGAACATTGGCATGCTGTCCCGGTTCCGGACTCCTGCCCAGCAGAAGTCCGTACTGGAAGGACTGGCAAAGGGAGAAGTGGATATTGTGATTGGTACCCACCGTGTTCTTTCGGCAGATGTGAAATTTAAAAATCTGGGGCTGCTGATTGTAGACGAGGAACAGCGGTTTGGTGTTGCCCACAAAGAAAAAATCAAGCAGTTGAAGGAAAACATTGATGTACTGACGCTGACCGCCACTCCGATTCCACGGACGCTGCATATGAGTCTGGCAGGAATCCGGGATATGTCGGTACTGGAGGAACCTCCGGTGGACCGTCTGCCTATCCAGACGTTTGTCATGGAACATAATGATGAAATTATTAAAGAAGCCATTCACCGTGAACTTATGCGTGGCGGGCAGGTGTATTATGTGTATAACCGGGTTCATGGCATTGAAGAGGTGGCGAACCAGGTGGCAAGACTGGTGCCGGATGCGGAAGTTGCATACGCCCACGGCCAGATGAGTGAACGGCAGCTGGAAAAGATAATGTTTGAGTTTATTAATGGAGAAATAGATGTCCTGATTTCCACCACAATTATTGAAACAGGTCTGGATATTTCCAATGCCAACACCATGATTATTGATGATGCGGACCGGATGGGTCTGTCCCAGTTGTATCAGTTAAGGGGAAGAGTGGGCCGTTCCAACCGTACCTCGTATGCATTTCTTATGTATAAGAGGGATAAGATGTTAAAGGAAGTGGCTGAAAAGCGTCTGCAGGCCATCCGGCAGTTTACGGAGCTGGGTTCCGGGTTTAAAATTGCCATGCGTGATCTGGAAATCCGGGGAGCGGGGAATGTACTGGGGGCAGAGCAGAGCGGCCACATGGAAGCAGTTGGCTATGATTTGTACTGTAAAATGTTAAATGAGGCAGTGCTGCACTTAAAGGGCGGAATGAGCGAAGAGGAAAGCTTTGAGACGGTCATTGATATGGGCGTGGATGCTTATATTCCGGCAACATACATCAGGAATGAAGTGCAGAAACTGGATATGTATAAGCGGGTAGCGTGCATTACTTCCGAAGAAGATATGAGCGATTTGTCGGAGGAACTGGTGGACCGTTATGGAGATATTCCGCCTGCTTTTGACAGCCTTTTACAGATTGCATTGTTGAAGGCAATGTGTCATAATGTTTACATCAGCGAACTGAAACAGTTCCAGGGAGAAATCCGCATGATGCTGTTTCCAAAGGCAAAGCTGAAAATGAATTTGCTGCAGGACTTTCTGGAGCAGAGAAAGTCTTATCTGAAGTTTGTGCTGGAAGCAAAGCCGTATATTATTTATAAGCTTCCACCGAAGAAAAAACCGATGAAGCCGAAAGCGGAGGCAGACTGGATGTTTGGTCTGTTGAGAGAATTTTTAGAAGAATTTGCGGCACTGGTGGAGAAAGAAGGAGGCTGCGTATGAGTCGTGGCAGAAATAGAAAAAAGAGTACAATCTGGTTAAAGCTGTTATTATTTGTGGCAGTTCTCGTTGTGGGTGCAGCATTCTTTTTTAACAGGGACCAGGAAGAGGGGCAAAAGGAAACGGTATGGCAGGAAGGAAGCATGCTCCGGATTGGCGATACCCAGGTAGATTCCAGGGAAGGTATGGTTTATCTGCATGCGGTGCAGGAAGATTATGAGCAGTATTATGGCAGTGATATCTGGAAGTATGTTGTGGACAGCCGGGGAAACACCATGGGCGAGGTCATTAAGGAACAGACGCTGGACCAGATTATTTATGTAAAGGTAGTCTGCCAGAAGGCGGATGAACTGGGAATTGTGCTGTCGGAAGAGGAACTGCAGCTGGTGGAAGAACAGACGACTGCTTATATGGAGAAAATACAGGACTCCAATCTGCGGTTATATGGTGTGAATGCAGATATTGTCCGTCGGATTTATGCGGATAATCTGCTGGCAAGAAAGACCTTTGAAGTGACGACCCTGAATGTAAATACGGATATTCCGGATGAAGAAGCAGCACAGCACCGGTTTTATACGATTGCCATCCGGAACTATAAAATTGATTCTTCTGGAACGAGGGTTTCGTATGAAGGAACAGAACTGGAAGAGCTGAGAGCCAGGGTGGAATCCCTGCGGCAGCAGGCACTGGCAGCTGAAGATTTTTACAAACTGGCTTCCGCTAATACAGAGGACGCCACAATGTTGGAAATCACCGGAGGCATAGGGGATTTTCCGGACAGCTATGAAGAGACGGTTCTGGCATTAAATACCGGAGAGGTTTCAGGCGTTATCGAAACAACGGATTATTATTATATTTTTTACTGTGTGACGGACTTTGATGTGGATGCGACTTATGCAAAGAAGGAAGAAATTATTGCAGCCAGACAGGAAGAAGAATTTCAGACCCGGTATAAGGAATGGCGGGGTATAACCCACATTGAGGTGAATGAAGAGGTGTGGGAGGCGCTGGATTTTGATATGGATGCCGTAGGGTGAAAAACAGGGCAGTCTCAAAGAATTTCTATTCTTTTGAGGCTGCCCTGTTAAGCTATCTTGGACAATTAATCTCAAAAATGTCATCAATCATATGGTGCACCAGCGAAGCTTCCTTTGTTTTTGCCAGGGAATACAGCACCTCCTTACCTTCCCTTCGGCTTGTAATCAGCCCGGACTGCTTTAAATTCCGCAGGTGGTGGGATACGGCCGGGGAACTCATATTAACTGCGGCGGCAATATCGCTGACACATTCCTCGGTGTGGCAGAGCAGCCAGAGAATGCGAAGTCTGGTACTGTCACAGAGCATACTGAATACATCGGCTGCCAGGAAAAACTGCTGTTCTGTTGGAATGGAAGCCATGAGGTCGGTCAGGTTGCCTCCATGGTTGTGCAGGTGGTCATGATTCATGTTTCACATCCTCCTTCGTAATAATGGCAATGGCGCAGGGCATTTTTCCTTCTATCAGTATGAATTCTGCATTTGGATAACCTGCCTGTGAGAAAAACTCCTGGTAGGTGCTAAAATCAAACTGCTGTTTGAAATCTGCTCCCAGCTTTTTGAATATCCGCACAAGGATATCCGGGCTGCCGTTCCGTTCGAAATTGATATAGGTCGGGATAATCAGTCTGCCTCCAGGTCTGCAGACACGTTCCAGCTCCCGTAAAGCGGTTGCAGGGTCATCCAGCAGATGAATGACGTTTCCGGCAACAACTTTATCAAAGGAGTTGTCTTTGCATCGCAGCTTTGTGATGTCTGCGCGTTTCAGTGTGACGTTTGGCAGGTCTTTGCAGGCTTTGGCAGCCTGTTTCAGCATACCGGAAGAAAAATCGGTGGCGATCAGTTTCCGGCAGTTTTTACTAATGTGTGTGGTAAGCATTCCGGCACCGCAGGCGCATTCCAGAACCCGGTCCTCCGGGTCCATCAGGCTGGCAACAGTCTGGCAGAGTCTGCGGTTGACACTGCCGTTATAAATATTTTCAAAGAAATTGTATAAAGGTGCAACGTTATCCCAGAACATGGTATGGTTCCTCCTATGTTTTACATTGATAATGCGGCAATACAGTAATACAGCAAGAGAAAGGTCTGTGTAGACGGTTTCGGACATTTTGTATTACCGTAATGCCCGCATGGAATTTAAAATTGCTATCATGCAGACACCGACATCCGCAAAAATCGCCCACCACATGGAAGAATAGCCAAGGGCGCTGAAGATAAGTACCAGTACTTTGACGCCAAGGGCAAAGACAATATTCTGCCGCACAATGGACATGGTACGTTTTGCAATACGGATGGCAGCAGGGAGTTTTCCAGGTTCATCCGTCATGATAACAATATCCGCTGCTTCGATGGCAGCGTCAGAGCCGAGACCGCCCATGGCAATGCCAATATCAGCACGGGCAAGGACAGGAGCGTCATTGATACCGTCACCTACGTAGGCAAGGGTATGTCCGGCAGACTGCTGGTTCAGCAGCTCTTCCACGTGGGTAACTTTGTCTGCGGGAAGCAGGTCTGTGTGGACCTCGTTTAAACCGATAGCTTCTGCAATGGCTTCTCCGGTGGCTTTTTTATCCCCGGTGAGCATAACAAGCTTTTTAATACCACACTGTTTTAATTTCTGAATGGCCGGAATGGTATCCGGCTTCAGTTCATCTTCTACACAGATGGTCCCGGCAAAGGTGCCGTCAATGGCAACGCAGATGGTGGTACCGGAAGTTTCTTCCAGGGAAGAGTTAGTACCTGTAACCTGCCGGTCTCTCATCAGACGCATATTTCCGGCAAGAATTTCCTTGCCTTCCACAACGGCACAGACCCCAAAGCCTGCAAGTTCTTCAACATCCGACACGGGAAGGATTCCGGCAGCATCAGAGTGTTTCTGACGGGAAGTCTGATAAGCTTCCACAATGGAAACCGCAATCGGATGGGAAGACTGGCTTTCTGCCAGAGCAGTGAATTTCAGTAAATCGTCTTTGCTGATTCCAACGGGGGAAATCTTTGTCACTTTGAAATTTCCTCTGGTCAGGGTTCCGGTTTTGTCAAAAACAAAAGTATCGGTTTTTGACAGTGCTTCCAGATAGTTGCTGCCTTTCATCAGAATGCCCTGTTTTGCCGCACCGCCAATACCGCCAAAAAAGCCCAGTGGAATGGAAATAACAAGGGCACATGGACAGGAAACAACGAGGAAGTTTAAGGCGCGGTAAATCCAGCCGGAAAAACTTTCTTTCAAAAGCAGGGGAGGAAGGAATGCCAGTAAAACAGCCAGAAGAACGACAACCGGGGTGTAGAACCGGGCAAAGCGGGAGATAAAATTTTCCGTTTTTGCTTTTTTGGCAGAAGCGTGTTCCACCATGTCAAGAATTCTGGAGACGGTGGATTCGCCAAAGGCTCTGGTCACCTGAATGGTCAGGGTGCCCCGCAGGTTAATGCAGCCGCTGATGGCGGAATCGCCGGTGGAAACTTCCTGTGGCAGTGCTTCACCAGTCAGGGCGGCAGTATCCAGGGAAGAGGTTCCTTCGGTAATCCTGCCGTCCAGTGGAATTTTTTCACCGGGCTTTACCAGGATAAAATCACCGACAGCGACTGTTTCCGGGGAAACTTCTGTTACGATGCCGTCCTTTAACAGATTTGCAGAGTCCGGACGAATCTGCATGAGGGAGGCAATGGATTTTCTGGATTTGCCTACTGCATACGTCTGGAACAGCTCACCAATCTGGTACAGAAGCATAACAAGCACACCTTCCGGATATTCACCGACATAGAAAGCTCCGATGGTGGCAATGGACATCAGGAAATTTTCATCAAATACCTGGCCGTTTCTGATTCCAAGCATGGCTTTGCGGATGACGTCTCCTCCGGCAGTTACATAGGCAGCCAGAAATAAAACCAGAGAAACCCATCGCTTGAATGGAAAGTCCGGAAGTAAAAAGGAAATCAGGCAGGCAGCGGCAAAAATCGCCGCTGCTGTGAGAATTTTTTTTAACATTTTTTTCTGTTTTTTTGTCATAAAGCAGATACCTCGGATGATAAAACGGTAACTTTACAGTTCTTCGATGGATACGTCCGGCTCCACCTTGGTAGCAATTTTTATGACAGAAGCAGTGATGGTGTCTGCAATACGGTCTTCAAATTCTACAAACAGCTTCTGGGCAATGAAATTTAAGCTGGCAGAGGTAACACCGTCCAGATGTTTGATTTCTGTTTCAATTTTGTTGGCGCAGTTAGCGCAGCAAAGGTCTTCCATTACATAAGTCTTTTTCATAACAAATGTCCTCCTTGTAGCTGGCTGGTATCGGTTTTATTCAGTGTACCAGGCAGTTGATAATTATTCAACATTTAAACAAATGCTTAATTATTAAATCAAATATAGCATACGGGACCCGGATTGTCAATAGGGCAGTCAGGAAAAATAGTTTGTTTTTTAGAACAAAGTATGATATATATATCATCGTACCTGGATGTTCTGGTGGTACAAAGAACCCATAATGGTAAAAATGGGAAGTAGAAGAAAGGAATGTGGTTCAAATGTCAGAAAAATGGCCCATTATGAAAGAAAAATGGAATGCCCTGTGGAAAAATTTCTTTTTCAGCTGTTATCTTCCGTCTATGTTCTGCTATATTTTTGTAGAATTATGTTCACGGAAGTCTGTGCTGGAATTAGGACTTTTTTTTCTGCGGAATCCACTGGTGTTTTTTTATAATGTTTTTATAATTGCAGCAACGGCTTCGGTATGTCTGCTGTTTAAACGGAAAGTATTTGTGTTGTCTCTGGTAATGATTCTATGGACAGCGATTGGTATAACGGACATGATACTGCTGTCCTTCCGGACAACACCGTTTACCGCAGTAGATCTGGTTCTGATTAAGGATGCGCTGCAGATTGCCCACCGGTATTTATCCTGGGTTGGAGTGGTGCTGATTGGTGCAGGTGTCGTTCTGGCTGTGGTATTGTGCATAGTTCTTTTCCGGAAAGCCAGAAAGGAAGAAGGAAGTATTGACTATGTTTTCCGGCTGCCGTTCTGTGGTCTGCTGTTCATCCTTTGTCTTGTGCTGACAGATATCGGAATGGCAGCAGGACTGCTGGACCGGAATTTTGGAAATCTGGCCCAGGCATTTCATGACAATGGTTTGCCGTATTGTTTTATGAACAGTATTTTAAATACCGGTGTGGAACGGCCGGAGGATTATTCCGCAGAAACCATGGGAGATTTACTGGAAGAATTCGAAAAAGAGGAAGGCAGGGAGCTGGTGACTGACTTTCCTAAGCCGACAACGGTGGTTTCAGAACAGGTAACCCCAGAACCGGTACAGACACCAACGCCGCTGGCAGAACAGGGAGAATCCGTGGAACATACAACAGTACCAGAAAACACGGAACATACGACAGCACCGGAAACCGTGGTGTCATCAGACTCTGACAAAGAAGCAGACCCGGAAGAACAGCCGGAAGTACCAGAAAAGGAAAAAGCCGGGGAACCGGAACTTCCCAATATTATTTTTCTGCAGCTGGAGTCCTTCTTTGATGTAAAGTACATTGAAAATTTTTCCTGTACATCAGATCCGGTACCATTTTTTACTTATTTGAAAGAAACGTATCCGAGTGGTTTTCTGGAAGTGCCTTCCATAGGTGCGGGAACAGCCAATACGGAGTTTGAATGTATTACAGGAATGAATCTCGACTTTTTTGGTCCGGGGGAGTACCCGTATAAGACGATTTTAAAGGAGCGTACCTGCGAGAGCATGGCGTATATATTAAAAGAACAGGGATTTTCTGCCAGTGCCATGCATAACAATGACGGCACATTTTACGACCGTCACCAGGTATTTTCCAATCTGGGATTTGACCGCTATATTTCTATTGAATATATGGCAGATGCCTCGGTCAATGAACTGAACTGGGCAAAGGACCGGATACTGACGGAACAGATTGTAAAAGTACTGCAGTCCACAGAGGAAAAGGATTACATTTATGCAATTTCCGTCCAGGGACATGGAGCTTATCCGGAAGAACCCCTGCTGGATGTAAAACTGCTGGATGTGCAGATGCCGGAGGAACTGGCAGAGTACTATTACCAGTATTTATATTATGTGCATCAGTTATTTGAGATGGATCAGTTTATTAAAGAGCTGGTACTGAATCTGAATGCATGGCCGGAAGATGTGGTGCTTGTAATGTATGGGGATCATCTGCCGGGTCTGGGATTATCCGATGAACTGCTGGAGAATGGGAACCAGTTCCAGACGGAGTATATTATCTGGAGTAATTTTTTATTAGAGGCAGAGGATAAGGATATCCAGTCGTATCAGTTATCTTCCCATATCTTTGATATTCTGGGGATTGAAGAGGGGATTATGACACAGTATCACCAGTTCCGGCAGGATGAAGAGGATTATCAGGAGAACATGCAGCTGTTGATGTATGATATGCTTTATGGTGATATGGAAGTATATGAAGGAGAAAATCCTTACGAACCGACCGAACTTAAGATGGGTGTGGATGAAATTAAAATAAGGGAAGTGTATGTGAAAAAAGCAATACTGACCGAGAATGAACCACTGGTGTATATTACAGGGGATAATTTTACAGAATGGAGTACCATTACAGTAAATGGAGAAGACGTGGAAACGATTTACTTAAACCGCCGGCTGCTGGCGGCAACCGAACTGCCGGAAAGTGAAGAGGGAACATATGTTATTACGGTGCGGCAGCAGGGAAATGATGGTATTGTACTGAGTGAGACGGCGGCAATGGAATACCGGATGGAAGAATAAAGAAGCCGGAGGCAATCAAATCATACAAACCGGAATAAGTAAAACATCAGGAGAAGGGATGGTAAAAAAGATGGAACTGGTAAAAAATCAGGAGAAACAGGAAGAGTTCAGAAAACGTGCCGCAGCACTGGTGGCACAGATGACTCTGGAGGAAAAAGTCAGTCAGACGATGTATCAGGCACCGGAGATTGAACGTCTTGGGATTAAGAAGTATAACTGGTGGAATGAGGCACTGCATGGAGTTGCCCGTGCCGGAGTGGCTACGGTGTTTCCACAGGCGATAGGCCTGGCGGCTACGTTTGATGAGGATTTTATCGAAGAGGTGGCGGATGCCATTTCCACAGAGGGTCGTGCAAAGTTCAATATGGAACAGGCTTCGGATGATACGGATATTTATAAAGGACTGACGTTCTGGTCTCCAAATGTCAATATTTTCCGTGACCCGCGCTGGGGAAGAGGACATGAAACGTTTGGTGAGGACCCATATCTTACTTCCCGTATGGGAGTACGTTTTATACAGGGGTTACAGGGACATGATGAAAGGTATTTAAAGGCAGCCGCCTGTGCAAAGCATTTTGCAGTACACAGTGGTCCGGAAGATGTCCGGCACAGCTTTGATGCGGTTGTTTCCAGACAGGATCTGCGGGAAACGTATCTGCCTGCATTTAAGCCTGTGTACAGGAGGGAAATGTGGAGGCCGTCATGGGTGCCTACAACCGCACGAATGGCTCGCCATGCTGTGGCAGTAAGGAACTTCTGCAGGATATTTTAAGAGAGGAATGGGGATTTGAAGGACATGTAGTCAGTGACTGCGGAGCAATCAGGGATTTTCATGAAGGACATATGGTAACAAAGACGCCGGTGGAATCGGTGTCCATGGCAATGAATAACGGCTGCGACTTAAATTGCGGCAGTCTGTTCCACTATTTGAAACAGGCGGTGGAAGAAGGGAAGGTTTCGGAAGAACGTCTTGACGAAGCGCTGATAAATCTGTTTACGACCAGAATGAAACTGGGAGTATTTGATAAGTTGGAAAATAATCCTTTTAATGACATTCCATATTCCGTGGTGGACAGTGTATCAATGAGGGAGTTGAACCGCAGGGCAGCAGAAAAATGTGTGGTTCTGTTAAAGAACGAAAACAGCCTGCTTCCATTAGATAAATCGAAGTTAAAGACAGTAGGCGTCATCGGACCGAATGCCAATAACCGCAGGGCACTGGTAGGCAATTATGAAGGAACAGCTTCCAGATATGTGACGGTGCTGGAAGGACTGCAGGATTATCTGGGGGATGAAGTGCGTGTTATGGTTTCGGAAGGGTGTCATCTCTGTCATGATAAGATGCAGGGACTGGGAGAGACGAATGACCGTCTTTCCGAAGTGCGTGCCGTCTGTGCGGAAAGTGACATTGTAATTGCCTGTATGGGGCTGGATTCCAGTTTAGAAGGGGAAGAAGGGGATGAAAACAATGAATTTGCCAGTGGTGACAAACCGGACTTAAATGCTCATGTACGGTAAAGAAGCAAGCAACCGAAAACAAGAGATAGACCGCCAGCACCACACTATTCCGAAGCAAAAACCAAAAGACAAGCATTATGGAAATGTGCATAACAGGCTATTCCGTCATGGATAACTCTGT
>JAGBBW010000062.1 GCA_017938285.1 Lachnospiraceae bacterium | reverse complement strand
TGAAGAAGGGTTATCTTGTCCCGGGAATGATGTATGGTCTGGAAATAACAGAAAAATGTGCAGGGAGTCTGGATAATAAAC
The DNA here is from genome assembly GCA_017938285.1 of Lachnospiraceae bacterium. Classification (GTDB taxonomy): domain Bacteria; phylum Bacillota; class Clostridia; order Lachnospirales; family Lachnospiraceae; genus SIG299. The sequence continues at coordinate 9,160 of JAGBBW010000062.1, read as the reverse complement.
TGCTGAAAGCTTTGCGTGTAACTGAATTTGATTTGAAATATAGCTTTGAACGAGAGATGGCAAAAGCTCAGTTCGGAGTTCCTGCTGAGGATAAGCTTCCACCGGGAGTTACCATTCGTTATTCGCACAAGGCAGAAAAATATATGGTATACAAAGGTGGTGTAAAATATGCGTCCTGTGACAGTCAGGAGGAAGCGGTGAACTATGCAAAGGAGAATTTGTGCCGCAGTAAGGTAAGAAAGCAGAGTTTTATTCCACCACAGCTGACAGTGATTAACCGGGACAATCTGGATGAGGTAGTAAAAGAGCCGGTAACAGGGCAGGACTATCTGGATACATATAATTTTTACGGAGGAGAGTTTGGAAACTGGATGACTGCTGCAGACAGGCAGCAAAGTTTAAATATGGGGTTTGAAGCATTTCATGATTTGGCAGCTGCATTGAATATCGAGGAAAAGGAAATCTCGTTCGGAGGCAAACTGGCGATTGCGTTTGGTTCACGGGGAAGTGGGAATGCCATGGCACACTATGAACCATTACGTCATGTGATTAATCTGACCAAGATGAAGGGTGCAGGAAGTCTGGCACATGAGTGGGGACATGCACTGGATAATATTCTGGCAGAAAAATTAGGTGGAAGATGGTTGACTGGCATGGGAGTAAATGCACCAGAAAGTATGAATAAGCTTTTGAAAACAATGAAATATAAAGAGACGGTGGAAGGAAGGGAACTTACGAATTTTTATAGTGATGCAAAAGTTTTAGATAAGCAGTTCAGTAAATGTGATAAAGGGTATTGGGCAAGCGAATGTGAAATGTTTGCCAGGGCATTTGCCTGCTATGTAAAAGATAAACTGGCTCCGGGAGTCAGTGATTATCTGTGTGGTCATGCGGATATAGGAACTATGATTGTGATGGATGAAAAAGATGAAAAAAAGGCAGTCAGGGCATTTCCGGTAGGGGAAGAAAGAAAACAGATTAACTCAGCTATGGATGAACTGATTTTAGAACTGAAAGAAAAAAAGCTTTTGCTGCAGAAGGAACCGGAAGAAATATTCCTGCATAAAAGGTGCAGGGTACGCTAGAAATATCACTTGGAATATTGGATGAAGGAAGTAAATGAAATGAGCCAGAAAAATGGAAAGGAAATACGAAGTACAGTAAAAGTGGATACATCGTATGGGAGAAAGGTATTAACCTGTGTGGAGCGTTTGAAAGACAGAACAGGATTAACGATCAGCCAGCTGATTCAGGAAGCATTGATTTCTTATGAACGTGCTACCAGAGAGGAAGGGGAAGTAGAGAATGTGGAGAAAGAACAGCTGATGAAAACAGAGATTAGTCCTGTGAAAAATGAAGAATCACCAAAAAATGTAGTTTCATCTGCAAATAATTTGTTGCGGTTATCAGGTGGAGATATGGTGGATTATTAGGAGGATCAGAATGTATATAAACTACACAGCAGAAGAAAGAAATCAGGCATTGCGTACGAGTCTGACAGGATTGGCCCAGGCATTAGGATATACACCGGTACGGAAGGGAAGTTATTATTCGTTAAAAAAAATGGATAGTGTGATTATAAAAGATGATGCCATATGGTGCCGGTGGAGCAGAATACATGCGGGAGAAACGGAAGGAAGGGGAGGAACGCAGATTGATTTTATGCTGCAGTTTGGAAACTGTAGTTCCGTGCCAGAGGCAATACATGAAATTCTGGCATTAAACAATATTCATGTGTTCAGGGAAGTGGAACCGTCAAAAAAAGAAATGCCGGTGAAAGAGATGGTTCTTCCAGAAAAATCAGAGGGATACCGCTATTTATATGCCTATCTCTGCAAGACAAGAAAACTGTCACCGGACGTTGTATCGTACTTTACCCATGACCTTGGCATATTGTATGAAAGCAAACAACATCACAATCTGGTTTTTCTGGGAAAGGATAAAGAAGGGGTTGTGCGGTATGCGATGCAGCGTGGTACTTCGGATATTTACGGAAGAACTTTTAAAGGGGATGTAAAAGGAAATGATAAGTCACATGGCGTAAATATTGTCAATGAAAATTCATCCGTGCTTAAGGTGTTTGAAAGCAGTATAGATTGTATGTCTTATATAAATCTCACTGGTGATATCCAGAGTAATAAGGTTATCTTAGGAATGCTCAGTGACCGGCCGCTGGCTACTTTTTTGCAGGAACATGACCACATTAAGGAAATCTGGTTTTGTCTTGATAATGACGAACCGGCCAGAAATGCAGTGCTTGGTACAGAAAAAAAGAAAGTAGTGAATGGACAGGAAGTATTTGTTCATCAGCCAGGGCTCCTGGAGAAATACAAGGAACAGGGGTATGACGTAAAAGACAGTCCTGCGGAAGCAGGGAAAGGAAAAGATTATAATGAAAATCTTAAATATTACCGGGAACATGAACCGGAAAAAATTATGGAAATGCCGTTTGTACGAAGACAGGGAAGAAAACTTTAGGACATTGTGTCCTAAAGTGAAGTAAAGGAGAAGCAGGAAATGAGCTTAAGTGTACGGAAAAGTTTTCGCATATCAGAAGAGGAGGAACGTTTTTTCCGGGAGCAGTGTGAGCTATATGGAATGAAAGATAGTGCATATTTTCGTTTTTTGCTTGGAAAAATGAAAAATCCATCCGGGCAGGAGGTACGTCCCAAAGAGGATTTTATTGCGATTAAGGAACTAACAGATGAAATTAACCACATTGGCATCAATATTAACCAGATAGTAAGAAATGTCAATATGCACCATTACAGCGAGCATGAAAAACGAAAACTGTTTGCAATGATGGAAGAAATTAAGAAAAAGGTGGCGGGATTATAGGTGGCAATAACAAAGATTATCGGTGCAATTCATCCACCGTCCAGTGGAAGCCGGCACAAGGTTTTAAGAAATACAATAGAGTATATTCTGAATCCGGAAAAGACGGAAAATGGGCGATTGATTGGCAGTATAGGATGTTTTACAGATAATGCATTACAACAAATGTTACAGACACAACACAGATATGGGCAGGATAAAACGAATCTCGGAAAATCAGAACGTCTGGGATATCATTTTACCATTTCGTTTTCACCCGAGGAAATTGTGCCACCTGAGACAGCACTGCAGGTAATGAAAGAGTTCAGTGAGGAGTTTCTGGGAAAGCAGTATGAAGCAGTATACAGTGTACATACGGATACAAATCATCTTCATGGACATCTCTGTTTTAATAGCGTCAATTTCAGAACAGGAAGGAAATTTTGTTATAAAGATGGTGACTGGGCTAAAATTATACAGCCAATTACGGACAGAATATGCCAGAAGTATGGTCTGCACACATTGGAAATGGATACTGGTAAAAGCATAGCCGACTATGAAAAGGAAGAAAAGGAACGAAAACGCAGGAGATTTTTTGAGAATAAGAAACGAAAAGAAGAGAAGGAGCTGAAGAAAAGAGGATATCACAAAGATGAATACGAGAAATACAGCTGGAATGACCACCTTCGTCTGTTGCTGGATGATATTGTGCTGCACAGCAGCACAATGGAAGATTTTTTTCAGCAGTTAAAAGAGCGTGGAATAACATATAAAACTGGCGAGAGCAAAGTACACGGACCGTATCTTGGTTTAAGAGCACTAGGAATGGAGATTAACAGAAAGACGTATCAGCTGGGAAAAGAATATACTCTGGAAAGTTTGAAAAAGCGTATCGAAATGGTAAATAAACCTCTTCCGGAGTATCAGGTCCCGGAACATATGCTGCTGATAGTTCCTGTAAAATATTATGCCTGGACAAAAAGTAAAACCGTTCTGTCTAAAGAGATGCGCCGTTATTATGCAAGATTGTACCAGCTTGGGATTCGTCCCAGAAGTGCGAGGCTTTCCTATCAGGATGTAAAAAGAGCCAGGGAAAAAGCAGAGCAAATGCAGAAGGAACTGGAATTCGTAATAAGTAATCGGGTTGCTGATGGAACCGCTGCAAGGCAGCTGGTAGAAAACAGTAAGCAGGAGCTCCAGAATATAGAACTGGATCTGGCCGCATGGAGAACAAAGCATACAGACTATGAGCAGGTTGTTAAAAAATATTACTGGTATCAGAAAATAAAAAAGCAGACAGAAGTTGTTCAGGAAGTAAGCGAAGAACAGAAAAACAAAATAGAAGAAGCAAGACAGGCATTTGAAAAATATGGATTTTCAGAAGAGGCACTTGAAAAATATCTTCAGGAAAGGAAGGAGGAAAAACGGGCAATAATGAATCGCAAAAAGGAAGCAGAAAAGAGAATGGAAGCGGCCGAACATATCGTGCAGGATATGGAAGAACTGGAAAAGCAGGAGGAAAAGGAGATGTCAGAAGAGGAACAGAACTTTTGGGAAAGTATTCCGGAGGAAGAACAGGAGGAAAAAATAAAAGCAATGGAGGGAAGAAAAATAAAATGATGATACCAATTCGGATGATACAGGGTCTTATGACATTGCTGCTGTTTAGAACGATATTGCTATGTATACGAAAATGGGATGACAATCATGGATTACCTCAAAAAACGTCAGTGAAAGCAATGCTACCTTCTTTTATTGTAGGATTTTGTTTAGGCAAAGGAGAGTCTACAGTGCTGCTGGTGCTATATGTGGCATATCTGGCTGCAATGGCATATTCCGATTATCATTCCAAATATGTGTATTCCGTATTTTACATACTTGTATCCATACCTGGATATGTCTGGCTTTTTCAGGCAGGGGACTGGAGTTCAATCAGGGCTGTGCTGATATTTTGTTTGATGGCAATTGTTTTTTCGGAAGTGTTTAAAGCATTTAAAGACGGAGATATGGAAGTGTTTATTGCCTCTGCACCATATATAACCTTGCTGGCACAACGGATGGATGAGGAGGCAATGTTGGTACTTGTGTTATTTCTGGTTCTGTCCCTGTTTTTTAGCATTGTAGGGACTGCTGTTCTCAGTATAAGGTGCAGGAAGTTTATAAGAAAGAATGTCATGGTGCCGTATATTTATGGTTCTTTGTTTTGTGTAGTACTATTGGATAATTTGTTTTGAGTTTTGGAGGAAAAAATGAGTGAGATAAAATTTGTAACAGTAAAAGATCTGGAAAAAGAAGAATATCAGGGATTTTCACTTTTGACAGAATATGAAAAAGACCATCCGTTTCATATGCTGTATGAGTATATTGTACAGTTCTATGGAGGGTTGAGAGAAGATGTATTATATTTTCTAAGTAATGGGAAAAAATTGAATCAGTTGAATCAATGTATTGGTTCTATACAGGAGCCTGGTATTAGAAATGAATGGTATCGCCGATTGGTTCGCCTGCTGCAGTGCAATGCGGAAGCAGAGTGGTATGAATTGTATTGCATGGAAGATGCAGGTAAAACAGAGGGATACAGGCAGTATTTCCTGAATCAGCTTGCCGGTTATGCTGAACAGGGGATAGAAGCCGGAAAGGTAAGAGAAATATATCAGGAATGTGATGCGGCATATTTATTGGAATATAAAATCAGATGTGTCGTAAAAAAAGTCATGACTGAAGATGAGAGTGAAATTGAAATAAAAGAACAGGCAGAGGATATTGCCGGGGAGCTATCACAGGACGTTATGCTCCAGGAGCAGACAGAATCAGAGCAAACAGATATATTACAGACTCTCTTGGAAAATCAGAAAACAATACAGGGATTGTTGGAACGTATGTTAAGTACTCCGGTAAGAAATGACAGGGAAGAAGTGTACCAGAGAACAGAGGAAATGGAAATAAGTACAGAAGCGGAGCAAAAAGTGGAAGAGTGTAGCACTGATACGAAAGAGAAAGTAGAGGAAACGGTTTCTGAAGAACGGAAAGATGAATTTAGTATAGCAGAGGCAGCTGTGGAACATTAGGAGAAGGCTTTCAGGATAGCGCATTTGTTTCAACAAATACGATTAAAAAGAAAGTCGGTTCAATTAAGAAAAATGGATAGTACGTTACAGCTGCAGGAACTGGTCCTGCTTATGAGGAAAAAGTTTTTTTCATCAGAAGATATTGCTGTTGTCCGTAAAATGCTGGATTTGGAAGTATCATTAGAGTTTCTGTATAGTCTGATAAATGAAGAAAAAGAACCGGTAAAGCAGCTGCAGCAGATGTATGAGTTTATGACATATCAGCCGGAAAGTGCAGAAGAATAGGAGGATGAGAGATGTATTATCAGGAAAATGGTGTTAATGAAATTGCTGCTGTGTGTAATGTGACTTTTAAGGGAATGGAAATGGCAGGAAGTTTTACCAAAAATACTGCAAAGGCATTTTTAAAGCTGGCGAAATTTGTAATGACAGCTGGTTCCTGGGGAATAAATAAAGCGCAGGATAGCGAATACAGAAAAGCCGGTAAAAAGAGAAAAAAGGTTATGAAAGATAAATTTCAGGGAGAGGTGTTGTATGGGAAGTTAGAAACTGTAACAGGAATAATGGAAAGGCAGGGGAAGGAAAAGTGTAATTTATCAGAAGACCAGATGAACCGGATTCCGGATAAAAAGTGGCTGAAAGGGCATTTTGAAAAACTGGCAAAGGCACATGGTCTGGAGTACTGCATTTTGCCCAATAAATTAAGTGATAATATTTTTATCCAGTATCCGAAACAGCAGGAGGCAATTTATCAGGAGGTTATGGCAGAACTTCAGGGACAGATGAAGAAGGAATGTGAAACGCTTTTTAAGGTATTTGATAAGGAAAATGAGCAGAAATATGAAGCGGAAATCAAGGCCTGTAAGGACGAGATTTCCGCAAAGAAGGAAGAAATAAGAAAAGCGAAGGAGGAACTGCAGTCAAGCCGGAAGATAAATGACCGGGTGGGAGAAAACAAGTATGGTGAAAAACTCGCAGAACTGCAGGAAGAACAGGAAAAGCTGAAAGAAAAACTGGTAGCATTAAAAGATAAATGGAATCAGGAAAAAAAGAAGACAGGAGAAGAACTGATGGAACAGCTTCCATCAGAAGTCAGGGAGGCTGTAAATGGCCAGGTGGAGAAGAAAGTTACACCGGCACAGTATCTGGAAGAATCCGGTCTGATAAATGCATCGGATAAAGAATTTGATGAAATAATGAGAGAAACATTTCCAAAAGAATATGCCGAGGTTGAAAAATCCATTCAGGAAAAGGCGGAAATTATGTTGCAGCCGGAAAAGAAAAAGGAGTTTGTCAGGCAGGTGAATAGGAATACCAGAAATGAAGCAAAAGAAAAAGGACTGGCAGTTGATGTGGAAGTACCTGCGGCAGCGTATGTGAAAAGTGAAGAAAATGCAATATCGTTTCCTCATCCGGATTATCCGGAATTTATGGTTACAGTACCGGCAGATGGCATTTGTGGACTGGTGGACGATGGTAAAGCGAATCTTGCCAATGGTAAAGCAGAAGGGTATCTGAAGTTTTCTATATATAAGGATACAGAGATAGACATTAAGGTTCCTGTTATGGATGCAGTCAGTAGAAAGGTTTTGACGGATAAAGAAGGAAAATTGCAGTTTGTAAAGAAGAAAATGTCGTATGGAAAATTTGACAAATACGTGAATGAGATGGGAGCAACGGCAGCAGTGGCAATGTTAAAAAGACAAAAAGAACTGCAAAGGGCAGCAAGAAAATCACAGTTGCCAGGCACTGTGCAGAAAGGAAGAATAAATGTCAAAAAGTAAAAGAAGAAAAAGAAAGAGCGGAGTTTTGTTATTGCTGTTGTTATTATCGTTGGTTGCTGGATATTATGTGTCAGCAGGAATGGAGCCTGGATTTTTGGTATTTGACTGGACAGAGAAAATGCAAAATACAGTGCTCAAAGCTCCGTTTAAAAACTATTGGAATCAATATAGTCTTCCGTGTATGGGCGTATCGTTCATTGTTTATCTTTTTATTTGTATGAATGTACTGTCTGTAGAAAAGAATTATATGCATGGAAAAGAATACGGTACGGCAAAGTTTATGGAAGCTGCTGTTCTGAATAAACAGCTGGCAGATTTAAGTACGGATATCCATGATGAAAAAAATATTGTGCTTAACCAGGGAAGAAAGTGGTTTGGCAAGAAAGAATACAAAATAGAGAGGATGTGACAGGATGAGACGTACCGTAGTAGTTAATACAAGAAACCGTATGCTGTCGCAGAACCTGTATATGAGTCTTGATACCAGGCATACGGACCTGAATAATAATATTCTTTTGATTGGTGGTTCCGGAGCGGGAAAGACTTACCGGTTTGTAAAGCCTTGTCTCATGCAGATGAATGGTTCCTATGTAATAACAGACCCTAAAGGGGAAATCATGCGAAGTTCAGCGGGATTTTTGAAGCACTTTGGGTATCAGGTCAAAGTAATAAATCTTCTGAATGAGAAGGGCATGAAAAAATCAACCCGGTATAATCCTCTGCGGTATGTAATGAGTGATACAGATATTGAGAAACTTGTTACAACCTTTATGACTGCAACAGAGAAGAAAAACTCCCAGGGAGGCGACCAGTTTTGGGATAATTCAGCAGGTATTCTTCTACAGGCATTTGCTTTTTATGCATATTATGAAGGTGTAGAGGTAGATGGACAGGTGCACCATGATTTCAAGGGAATTATGAAACTTGTAAACATGTGTCATGTGAAGGAAAATCCAAAAACAGGTGTCAGGGAAGATACTCAGCTTGATTTGTTATTTAAAAAGTTGGAAAGAAAAAATCCTAATCATCGGGCGGTCATTGACTACAACAAAGTTATGGTTGGTGCTCCGGATACAATCAGGTCTGTAATTTCGGTCCTGAATTCCAGAACCGCTTGTCTTCAGTCAAAAGCTATCCTGGATTTGCTTTCCGATGATGAAATGGATATTCAATCCATCGGTGTACGGAAAACGGTGGTATACTGCATGATTTCTGACCTGGACCAGACGTACAATTTTCTTGTGTCTATGTTGTATCGGCAGATGTATCAGCAGATGTACGAACAGGCAGACACGGTTTATGGAGGGGCACTGCCGGTTCATGTAACCTTTTTATTAGATGAATTTGCCAATGGTGTGACACGTTCTACGCCGAAAACGGTAGGAATAACCGACAAAAGCGTAGCCTAAAGTCACAAATAATTTAATAAATGTGGTTTTAGAGAACTGCATAACTGAAATTTCAAATGAAGGGGTAACGCCCTGAAGGGAATTC
>JAGBBW010000061.1 GCA_017938285.1 Lachnospiraceae bacterium | reverse complement strand
GAATTCCCTTCAGGGCGTTACCCCTTCATTTGAAATTTCAGTTATGCAGTTCTCTAAAACCACATTTATTAAATTATTTGTGACTTTAGGCTACGCTTTTGTCGGTTATTCCTACCGTTTTCGGCGTAGAACGTGTCACACTGTTGGCAAACTCATCAATCAAAAAGTTCATACGAATCCCCAGTGTCTTATTTTCACTGGCCTGGGCTTTCTGAATCAACACCTCATACAACTGCTCCAAAAACAGACTGACAATAAAATGATACGTCTTATTTTCATCCGGCACAATCAGGTAAACCGCAGATTTCTGCTCTGCAATCTCTTCCAGACGGATACTGTTCCGTGATAAATAACGTACCATTTCCTCATTCACCATAATCCGGTTTAATGCCATGGACACAATAGCCTCAATACTGCCAACCGTTTTGTCCGAATTGTTATCCAGCGTGGAAAGCTTGGAATAAATCATCGTTCCGCCAAATTTTTTCTTTACCTCCTCCATAAACCTTCCGCGTCCATTGGTATAACGCTCCCATAATTTACTCATCTGTTCCAGGGTACAATTCTCTGCCGCCTCTGTTTCAAACAGCAGATAAATCAGTCCGGCAAGTACATCCACCGTAGTATACGTCCAGAATTTATCCTGATTGGAATCTTCCCCGGTAATCATCACCGCCAGCTCATTCACCAGTTCCATTGCCTTGGCACGTTTTCCCCCATGATACATCCGGTACGGAAGCAGCAGGGGATTCCACGCCTCTCCGGTTCTTAAGTCACGCAGATTCAGACAATACATCCGGTAATCCTGCTGCTCCACCTCTGCCACAGTTCTTTCATATAACTCCCCTTTCGGGTCCGTCACCACAAAAGACTCTCCAGCTCTGGCAAAAATGCCAATGGACGGCATGGCAAACATCCTCGTCTTTTTGCTGCCAGTGGCTCCGAAAATAATCGAATGGCTGTCCGAAGCATCCACATACACCTTATCTCCCATGGTCAGTAACGGAATCCCACCCACCGGATACTTTGTTTCCTTCAAATCCAGTTCAAACAGCCGGGCTGCCAGTTCCTCCTGATTTAAAAATCTGGTTCCATTTATTCTGTTATTCATAACTCCACTCTCCTCTCACAAAACCAATTCTTCTTATCTTCTCTGTCTCTCTTCTCAGACCTGCCGCAGCCTCCCTCACCTCTTCCGGGGTAATTACCCGCTCCGTCTCCGGTCCCAGCAGCTTTTCATACACCATGTTTCTGGCCAGATTTTCAATCTTATTCTGTACCATATCCGTTTCCTCCCAGCAGACATTCAGAAACAACTGCTCCACTTCCCGTTCTAACCTCTCTCCTGCCGCAAACCCAAAGTCCTGCAGCACTCCAAGAAACAGTTCCTTCTGCTCCACGCTGTTAAACTTTTCTCCTTCCACCATCCGTACAAAGAAATGCTGCTCCAGTGTATCCAGAAGTTTCTCTGCGCAGTCCAGGGCACAGGTTGAAAAAACACAGCAAAACTGCTGTGTTTTCTGCTGGATATAAGATAAAAATTCAAACAATTCCTTCGGTTCCTCCTGTCCTGACAGTTCCACCAGAACACACCCCTGAAACAGCTTTCCAATCCCCGCATATTTTTCCTGCTCCACAAGAAAACGGCTGGTTATACTGACATCCTTTTTCTTTCCTTCCGTGGAAAAGAAAAACCACGTTCCATCTCCCAGCAGCCTGGCAATCTCCGGCATTTCCTGCTCCACGCTTCTGCCATATCTCTGCACAAACAGATAATACGGTCTGGGCAGCCTGCACTTCCTGTCTTCTTCACACCTTTTCACCTGATTAATTTCACTAAGAACACTATAACACATCTGTCCTTCCTCCTTCTCTGAATCCTTATTTCACTCCTGCAGCCCATAAATGCAAAAGGCAGTTAAAGCTTACGCTTTAACTGCCTTACACACTCTTTATTCTATGGAAACACTTTCTTCCTTCTCATGCTCCTTCAACACTTCCAGTTTTGTCACAGACACCTCGTACGCCCGCTTTTCCTCCGTACGGTCTTCATAACACTTCACATATTCCCGGCTCTGGATACGTCCGGAAAGCTGCACCCGTACACCAATCTCCTGTTCCGCCATATATTTTGCATTTCTTCCCCACACAAGACATGGAATATAATCCGACTTTCCATAAGGACGGTTTACTGCTACCAGCAGGTCGCTGATTTCCCTTCCCAGTGGCGTTTCCCGGTAAATTGGTTTTTTACAAAGAAATCCGGATAATACAATCAGATTTTCGTCCACCACCGGCTGATCTTCCTCCGGTTCTTCCAACAATTCTACCTCTCTGGCAAAAACAAACAGCAGCAGACTGCTTTTTCCGCCCTCCCATTTATTATAAGAGCGGTACTGCCCTTCTACTTTCCATCGTTTTCCACAATACTCCTGCTTCACATCCAGCAGTCTGTCTGAAACCATAACCGGAATATGATCCATTACTCCGGAATTTCTCTTAACCGCCATGGTTACCTGATAAAACTTCTCCCCATATAATTCATGACTGAATTCAAATGCTGAGGTTACCGTTCCTGATAAAATTACTGTGTTGTTGTTCATTGTTTTTTCCATCGTTTTGTTCTCCTTTTCTTTATGTAAACTGTACTCCGAATGGGCTAATCTTTTTCCCTTGTACATTATGTATCTGTTTTATTTTGACTCTACCCCTGGTTTTTTAAAACTTTTTTTCTATTTTACACTTTTTTTTGCATTCTGGCTACTACTCTTTCGTTTTTTTCTATATTTTTTATATATCTTCCTCTTCGTCTGCTTCTATCTCCTGTACTGGTCTGACCGCAGCAAAAATTCTGAACTCTTCTTCCGGTACTTCTTCAAACTCTGCCACGGCTGCCTTTTCTGAAGCATCCCATTCTGTGGTCTTTACTGCCAGCCTTCCATCCGAAGCACCGTAATCCAGTATTATTTCCGCTGCCATGGTTTCTTCGCAGGGAATCCCAAGCAAAAGCTTCCCATTCTCCAGTTTTACCGTATAGTCACCCACCGTCTGTTCCTGTTCCGATAACATTTCCCGGTCAATGACCTGCTCCGTAAATTTTCCCTGCAGAACTGCTTTTACTTTCTTTCCGGCCCTGGATGTCCCCAACTGCATTACCAGTCCTGCCGCAAGCTTTTTCCGGTGAACCATATCCTCTTCTTCCAACAGATGTATTGCACCCCGTAATATGGTGTCATCCTCTTCCAGTGCATTCAGCAGTACAGCGCTCTTCAGCCTCGCCTTACAAATCTCACATTCCTCCAGATGGTCATACATCATGCTGTCGGGCATACCTTCCTCTTTCAACAGGCGCTGCAGCTCCGGTATTGTACAATGCTGCTGATACATTCCTCTTTCCCTTCCTTCCTGCTTCCGGATTATAACTCCAGTCCCTTTTCCTTACTTTTTTCTGTCGTCCTGACGTTCTTCTTCGCACTCTTTTTTCTGCTCTTTTTCAGTGCTTTTCTTACGACTTCTTCATAATTTATTTCAGAAATACTGCCGTCCGTTATTTCCCGGTATTTTTCTTCCAGTTCTACGGCACATAGCATCATCACTTCCCGGTGCAATGCCTCTGCCCAGTGTTCAAAATTTTTTATTACGGTTTTTTCCGCAAAGGTTGCATAACCATCATCACCTGCTGTATGTTCTACTTTTTCCAAAAATTTCTTTTCCCAACAGAATTCCATTTTGGGAGAACACTGATTAATTCTGTTCTGGAAGCCTGTCGCCGCTTTCTTTACATCTGTATCCTGAATCAGTCTGTATGCCCAGGTAGGCGCACTTTTCTCGTTTTTTTCCAAAACATCTTCAAAATATGGAAGATACTTCGAAAAAGCACCGCCTACTGTCCTGTAAGCTCCGTTAAATCCCGCATAATCCTGCAACGGTCCTGCTGCCAGCGCATTCATAATAAGTTTTGCGCAGTTTATCAGTTCTTCTTTTCGTTCCTGTTCCTGATAATACGCTTCCGGATCCGCATAAATATTCGCTACTTCCATTTCCAGATTCGGCAGTTCTTTTCCTTCTTCTTCTGCAGACTCTGTGCTTTCTGTTACACGGATTAGTTTCTTCCGGATTGTCTTGTTTACTTCAGTAATCGCTTTTCTCCTGACCAGGGTACTACAGTATCCGGTAAAGGACCCTCCATTCTTTTCCTCATACCTGTCCAGCAGACTCTGTTCACCATTCTTCTTTGGATAAAACAATTCCGTTATTGCCACCATAACCGCATTTTCTGTCATATTGTCATACTCTGCCATACTGATTCCCTGCACATAAATCTGCCTGCCCGCAATCCTGTAGGCAAAGGTTTCAAACTCATTGTATAATTCGCTCCAGTATTCTTTCTTTTTTTCCTCCTTTTTACAGTCTGCATATGCTCGATAAGCCGCTTCCAGAGGATTCTTTATTTCCTGTTTTTCTTCTGATTTTCCATTATCGTTTCCTTTTTCCATAGCTCAGCCCTTTTTTTGTTCCTCCTGTCTGTTGTGTTTTCCCATACGATCAGGGAAACGCTGATTAAAGCGCTTTCTTAGAAATCTCACGCTGAAAATCCTGTGTCATATCCCTGTCACGTATATACCAGACCACCCCTGTTTCACTACGGACATATAAGTCAAACATCCCACATACCAGAACGGGTACCATTATCTGATGTTCTTCCAACTGCCGCAGCAGGCCTGAATAATTTCCTGCTTCAAAACCATCCCAGTACCTTTTCTCAGGCTCCATAACAATCAGGTCATACGGGGTTCCCTGCTGTCCGGCTGCCGCCAGCCGTTCTACTGCCCCATCCATATCCCGCACATAATCTACGATGACCGCTCCACAGCCCTTTAAGGCATGCTTCACCATTTTATGCCGGTATCCGTCCGAATCCAAATGCAGTACACGCTCCGGTTTCTTACTCCGTCCGGTACCGGCAACTGTTTCATTATACTTTTCTACCCGTTCCAGCCATTGGTCCTGGCTGTTCCTCTTCTGACAGGAAGCATTTGCCTTTTTTGCATTTTCCAATGACTTTCGCAGCTCGCTTTTTGATATACGTTCTTTTTCATGAAGCAGTTTCGCTGTCAACAGAAACAATTCCTTTTTCTGTCCTTTTCTCCGCATTTCATTTCCAAGCCGGTAGAGCTGCTCCTGTACTATCTGCCCTGCCTCTTCCATGCCATCCCATGGACCAAACAGTTCCAGCTGCCGTTCTGCATACTGTTCTGCCAGCTTCCAGTCCTCCATGGCCCGCACGGACAAGGCTTCGCCATAAAACAATTCTTCAAACAGACAGCCACCAAGACTTATCTGTATCTGGCGCAGCAGCTTTTCCCGGTCCGTCGGAGTATATTCCCGCCACCAGTCCATATAGGCAAAGGAATCATCCCGGAACAAAATCGAAACTTTTTCCGTATCCTTTCGGACCGAAAAAGACTCATTTACAACATAATGTCCCAGTTGATGTACCGCCAACGCTGATACCTCCTCATAACGTTCCGCATAAAATGCCACCTTCTGGTAATTCACCGGAGTCTTGAGCTGAAAATTTTTCACGATCAGCATCCCGAAAATATGACGGTAAAATGTCACGATACTATTATCATACCTGTGAATATCTGACATTTTTCCCATACATTCCATGGCGGCCCGGTTCACCAGCCCCTTCATATCCGCCTGGGAATATCCCATGAGCAGCTGCGCATGTCCCGTCAGATACCGTTCCATCTCTTCCCTGTTTTTTTCCTCCTGCAATGCCTCCTGCAAAAAAGGAAGCTCCATGATATATTTTCGCAGCAGCAGTATTCTCTCTTCCAGGTCTGGCAGGGAAAGCTCCAGAAAACGTTCCAACCGTCCCGGACGTAAGAGTGCCGGATCCAGTATCCGGGGATCGTTGGTAGCACCGATTACAAACACATTTTTCCTTGCCTCAACTTCATCCATTTCTTTTAACAACTGATATAACAGCTCTGGTCTGGCACCTGGCATATCCCGTTTTCTTCCAATAGCATCCAGTTCGTCAATGAAAATAATACAGACATCGTACTCCTCTGCCTCTTCAAACAGACGCTTCATTTTTCCGCTTTCTCTTAGTTCCGAAGCTACTGTGGAAATAAATGCCACTTTCAGATTCTGCTCTATATTCTGTTCAAACCGTAATTGAATTTCTCCGGCTACCGCCCTTGCCAGAGAGGTTTTTCCGGTTCCGGACGGACCTGTAAACAGTACTCCTTTCGGGGCATCTGCAATTTCCTGCCTAGTGGCGTTCCGGTACAGACATTCTATAATGGAACGCAGCGTATCCACAGTTTCCCTGTTTCCTATCCTGTCTTCCAGGGTTGCTGTAATGTCAGTTTCTATTTCAAACTCTGCACTTTTAATATCTGTCAGCACTGCTTTGTACTGTTTCTTTATCTCTGCCTTTTTCTCTTCTATCATCCGGTGCAGCAGCTTCCTGCCTGGGATTTTTCCATGGACCTGGACAAATACACCTCCGCTGTCTCATACATGCTTCTCACACCGGCATAGGAAGAAAAATAATCCACATATTCCGGCCGCATCCCCCAGGCAAAATAATCCTTGATTTCTTTTTCATTATCCAGAAAGACGGTGAGACAGTCCTGGTTGTCCTTCGAAAGCATACATAAGTTCCGAAACAGTTCCTTTACTCCGGGTGTGGACAGGGACAATTTTATCATTCTCCGGTATAACCCTGGATTTTCCGAGAGCATTTTCCTCATTTCATGCTCATAACCGCCAAACCAGATTGGTGGTACGGCAGTCCCATGTTCTGAAAAGGAATAGGAAACGACCTGCCCGTCTGCTGCCTTTTCAATCACATCCCTGTCTCCGGACAACAGGGGAAGCAGCATATCCACCGCCTCCCGTCCAAATTCATCATTTTGAAGGTGATATGCTTCATCAATAAAAATAATCTGCTTGTTCTTTGCTGCATTTACCAGCATATTGTACACCCGCTCCGCCGTCTGTCCTACATGGGTGCCCTTTAAATCGGAGGCAGATTTTATCAGAATCCACTGTCTCTGCACACTTCCTATCACATTTGCCCGCTTCCCGCAGTCACTGCCCAGATAAGCAGCCAGCCTTTTTGCCAGTGTGGTCTTTCCACTTCCCGGACCTCCCATAATGACAAAATTCGGAATGGTTTTTTTCTTTTCCGGAACCTCTCCTGTTTTCCAGTTTTCCAACGCCTTTTTTTTATCGAACAGCTCCATCCGCTTTTTCACTTCATAAATCTGCTGCACCACAGAGCTGTCCGGAATTTCTCCCGGCTGGTAAAGTTCTTCTTCTATCTGGCGGATTCCTCTCACTTCCGGTGAATCAAAAATAGTTTCCTCCAGACCAGCATTCACTTCCGCACTATTTTTCATGCCACTCATAAAACTCTGTTCTTCCATCCTTATTCCCCCAAAAGCTCATAGCCAATATAGAGAAACGCTGATTAAAGCGTTTTCCCCGCCGGAGACTTAGTTATTTTAATCTGCCCATAAATGCTTTACGAGGAACCGGTCTTCCATTTTTCTCCTCGGTATAGTCAAAGACAGCATACACTTCTGCCATTTCCGGCGTGTCTTTCTCAAAGCGGTGTCTTCCCATTTCCATTGCAACCACATACTTTCTTCCATCCAGCACAACATTTCCTTTTGCATAACGTACTGTTGTACCATCCGTTAATGAAAAACTGCATGTTCTTTCAAAATTATATGTAATCTCAAACGCCTGGGAGGACCCACTCATACGTCCCAATACTTCTTCATAGTTATAGCCCCAGCTGACCGGTACCTGGGTAACCGCTCCCTCCGTCTGCGTATTCCCCTGTGCTGCCTGACTCTCCTGATTCTGTCCGGCGCTGTTTCCAGAAACTGTATTCTGTGAGTTGTTTCCCTGCCTGTTTTGAAATGGAGTTCCAGCCGTCAGTTCTCCCCAGCCACTGAACCCCGGAGCATCTGCCGGACGGGCTGGTTTATTTCTTACAATACCTCCCCGTCCCTCTTCAATTCCCTTATTGATTCTTTCACAAATCTTTGCAGCAACTTCACAATATTCGTTATTCAACATTTCTGCATTTTCATGTTCTATCGTATTTCTTGTTATAGACAGGAAGAAAAAGTCTTTTTCCAGCTCTTCCGGTTCGTAGGACTGGAAATATACCTTTGCCTGATCCCAGTATTTTATAATAATCTGCGCATATTCATGGAAGGCCAGCACATTCAGAATGGTATACTCCATATCCGAACGATTGGCTGCCGCAGTCTTGTCCATATTCTTCAGATAGGTTTGCTTACCACTAAATATCCTGGCAACCTTATCGCTTCCCTCCTTTTCCTGTTCCATCTCTGCTCTCCACGCCGGCCCATACTTACTTTTATATACGTCTACAAGCATTTTCCGGATATTCACTTCCGTAAAACTCTTCCTTCTGTCCAGGTCGTCCATTTCTTCCGGCAAAACATTATATTTCATATAGAGCACAAAGTAAGGAGATACCGGTTCATACGCATGCTGCTCCGCATAAGAACGGAATACATCCGTTTCCATTCCTTCTTTTTTCCAGCCTGCCAGTTCATATAAATTTTCCTCGTACTCTCCCCTGTGGGTTATAAAACCATAATCCTGCAGCATTTTCAGTCTGGATGCCAGTCTCGAATCATACACCGGACCAAGAAATGCCTGCCGGAACGGAGCAATACAGTTTCTTTCCTTCTCTGCATCCACGTATTCCAGCTTCATCAGCTTCTGCATCCGCTCAAATGTTTTTTCCAGTGGCAGTCTCCGCTGCAGAAACAGGGTATCCACATCAATTGGACTTCCGGACGGTACGGAATCAATGGCAGCTCCCATGGTAGTCAGAAGCCCCGGATGTGTGCCACAATATCCAATTACTGCATTAAATGCCTCATCCGTCATGGCACTGTAATTATCCAGTCCCTGAAAATATTCGATCAGCTCCTGGTAAGTAAATCCTTTCAGGGCATACGGAGGATACGCATCTTCAATATCGGAACCATGCTCCATCCCATGTGCCAGGGTTCCGATACGCCGTCTGGAAATAATCAAAATGGTCAGATTCTTTTTTCCTGCTTTGCCAGACAGACTGTAAAGTTTTCGAAAGAAACTGCCATCTCCCTTTTCCTTTGGAAACAGGGTTGCTGCTGCATCAAACTCATCTATGGTAATAATCAGATGAATTCCCAGTTCTTCAAAAACCTCGAAAAAATTTCGGAAATACCGGTCTCTCTGCATATTCCTCAGTCCTGCTATTTCCGAATACAATGCAGGATTCGTGTCTATCTCTTTATATATGTCTAAAATCTCATTCACCAGGTTTTCTTCCGGATTTGGTGCTTTTCTTAACTGCTCCTCACGAATTACCCTTCTGACATCCTGAATCAGCTTTACCCAGTAGCTCCACTCACTGTCTGCGTCGGATAAACGGGTACTGAAATAATAGATATTCGGGTCCTTACTGGTATCCTTCCTCCAGTTCTCTGCCCATTCCTCCACAAGGCGTGTTTTTCCAATTCCATTTAATCCCATAAGGGAATAACAGGTGCCCGTTCCCAACTGAGTTACAAAAACACCTTTTCTTATGTCATCAAACAGATTTACCCTGCCAATAAACCCGCTCGTTCTTTCTGTTGTAATACTCTCCATTCTATTACCATCCTTTTTTATACTGATTGTATTTTCCAAACAGGCCAACAAAAATTTTAATTCTTCCATCTTCCCGGGAAATAACGCCCCGCTTATCCAGCTCCTTGGCTATCGTTTCACATCGTTCTTTTGCCAGGGATTCACACGTTTTAAACGCTTCTTCCGCATCACAGTCACGATTTGCACTCTTCATGGAAAGCTTGGCTACATGCTCCAGGAACTTCCATGTATCACGATCCTCCAGGCATCCGCCAACGCTGTCCTCCTCAATCAGCACATCAAAAATGCTGGTATTGAACTTTGTGACACTCTCCTGGTCCTTAAACCAGTGCAGCAGCATATTCTGGACATCATCAGTAACGATTCTGGCACTGTCTGACCTTCTAAAATATTCAAACAGTCTGTTACACAGGCGCATAATCATCAATGGCAGCCTTCCTGATAAATCCAGTAAATTTTCCACCGCTTTCACACCCATGGTCGAATCAAATGGTTTGCAGCCAAAGGCACTTTCCATCGGCTCAATAATTAATTTTTTTGCTTCTACAGAATCTAGTTCCGATACCTCCAGCTTTAACTGGTCGATATTTTCTACGGTCTGATTCAGAATTCCAAGCCGCTCCAACGATGTCATCATATAAGAATGTCCGATAACAATCTGAATAAATCCCATGTCCGCAAAGGAATTTATAAACGTTGGAACATTCTCCCAGTTCTTATACCCTTCTGCTGTATAATTTGCTGCCTTGACACAAAGTGTTGTAAATTCATCCATAATCAGCACCAGCTTATGTCTGTCCTGATCCAGTCTCCGGAATCCCTCAATAAACTTCTTAAACTGTAATTTCATTGTGACCGGATTCTCAATAATCTTATCCAAAGACATCCTGGCCGCACTGCTCTTTTCTGATTCCCGGATGCAGCCGCACTCTGCCAGCAGTTCCTGCTTCAGTTCCCCTGGTATCTGCCTGCCTAACTGATCCATGATTGCAAAATACAATGACTGCTCAAACCAGAGCGGTTCCTGATAATAGGTAAAATCTCCTCCCATATTCCGGAAATAGATAACATATGGTTTTTCTGTTTCCTTCCAGGCTATCTCCAGATCTTCATTCTGCCGTACATCTGCTGCCATTTCATTCGTATTCAGCGTATTCATAATCTGGTGCACCAGACTGCTTTTGCCGGAACGCCTCAGACCATAAATAATCGTCATTTTTCCCGGTATCAGCTTTCCTGTTTCTTTGTCCAGTACATGGTTCCAGAAATTTACCAGTTGTCTCACCCGTCCAAAAAACATTTCCCTGGTCTTCAGCGGCATTCCTTTTGCCGGTTCTGCATACGGATTCTTTGCCTCTCTGTTTTTGTTCTGCTCTCCATTTGCAATCAGAAGTTCGAATGTTCCTTCAGTGGATAGATCCCCAAGCTCATTCCTTCCATCCTGATATCCGGTAATACACTGGTACTTAATCGTCCAGTTTACAAGGAAACCATCTCCATTAAAATCAGAAACCGCAAGACGGAATGGTACCTGGATTGCCTCTGCACCTGCTTCTAAGGCGGCTGTCAGTTCTACCTCCCTCTGCAGCATACCATCCGGCAGTTCTGTAGCCTCCAAAATGACTCTCACCTTAGCCGCCGGCTGTTTATTTCCTTCATTGGAAAGCAGAATATACAGATACTGCTCTGACTTCCCAATTTCCGTTACATTGGGGCGGCAGCTTATTTTAGGAGCAGACTTTTTATATAAATCATTCAGATCCTTTCCGACCATTGCTTCCAGTCTGTCCAGTAATTCTGCCAGAATCTGTTCTACTTCGGTTTCCCATTTTAATGCTCTCTGCATTTCTGAAATGTCTCCCTCTGCTTTTTCCAGTACCAGCTGGAACACCGTATAATCACTTCCCTGCTTTGCCGCCAGATTACCACTGAGTTCCTTCAATTCCACCAGTACATGGAACAGTTCTTCCCTGTCGCCGCCCAGTTCCTTTAAGAGATATTCTGTACGGCCTGCAAGACATTCTGCCGTACTGCGGTAAATATCCAGCGAACCCGCTGCTTTCTTAAAATCGTCCCTTAATGCTTCCACTTTTCTCTGAAAATTTTCTTCCGGAGAAATTTTTTCTGTAATCTTGTCCATAAGATACGCTTTCAGCTGGTTACTTCCCGGTTCTGGTACAAAACGCACACCTACCGAAGTATTTTTTAATGCTGCAAGGTTCTCCGAACTCACATCCTCCAGGGCAACAAACTGGGTCTGGTTTCTATATGCCATATACCGGTTCTGTGTTGTATTATATAAAATATCTGCCATTTCAACCTGCAGATGTATTTCTGCGGCAGCAGAAACCAGTCGTTTCTTTTCTCCCCACTCCGCATAATGTACTACCTTTACATAAACCTCTTCTTTTTCCAGCCGTCCGTTTTTTGCATAATTATTAACCAGTCCATCACTCCGCACAGATAAGTAATGAACAATTTTTTTGTCAATTATGATGTGTTTGTCATTAGCACCACAGGAAGTTACGGTTCCTTTCTGCCAGCACAGCAGTTTCAATACTTCGTCCGGTACCAGCTTCACCTTCGCAATTTTTCCGTTTTTGCAGGTAAACGCCACCATCATTTTACGCTTTGCTGTCTTTAGAATATTAAAGGCTTTCTGTTCCACAAGGGAAAGTTCAAACTCTACTCCCCTGTTCAATATGCCTATGGTCATGGCATAATCTTTGTTTTCCAAAACACCAAACCGCCATACAGCAATATCCTGGTCTGTTATGGAGAGTCCCGCCTTTTCTGCCGCATGAATCACTGCTTCCATGGTAAGACCATAATAATTTGCTTCTGCATTACCTAAAATCCGCTCATATTCATAAAATACCGTTTCTCCATCTGTTACTTCCGGCACGCTGTTCTGATATACTACCGGCTTCTGTGGAATTGCAGAAACTCCCTCCTGTATTCTGATAAACAGTCTGTTACTGTCTTCAATATCAATCGCCATCAGGGAAGGCAACTTTCTAATTTTACCAACAAATTCTATTTCATAACGATATGCTTCCCCGGAAACCTCCTTATACCTTACAATGTAAAAATCTCCCGGTACAAACAGTTCCTCGGCATGTATCTTTACTTCTGCGGCATTAAAAGGCAGTCCTTTTCCACATTTTTCCGTGGTCAGCCTTGGATTACGGTAAGTGCTGTTGACATAAACAACCTTCGGATTACGAAAATCCTTATGCAGAATACCGTATCCTCCCTCTATACCACCTGGGATTTCGCCGAACCGCTGTTTTAATAACATTCCATTATCCTTTTCCGACAGCACTGCAATTTCCTGAACCGGAGATTTCTCCGGCAGTTCCTTTATCTTCTGCTCAGAATCCCCTTCCGGCTGCTCCACAGGTTTCTGAACAGAATCCTTCCATACTTTCATCTCTACAATATTGAAAAATTTCCATAAAACTTTCCGGTCATTGCCTGACAGATTATTCGCCAGTACATAAGATATTCTCACGTTGGCAGCTAACATCTCCACCGACTCCATATCCAGTGCGCTGTCATTCACATGAAAACGTAAGCCTGAAACAGTAAAACCAACCCCATTATCACCATACGAAGAAACCCTGTCAAAAATTCTGACATTTTCAATTCTGGTATAATCGATTAGTTCTCCATTATGCAGCGTAAAGCCTTTCTCATTATGCTCTGCTACGATTCCGGTGCAGGTACTTCCATCCTTGCAGATAATTTCCACTTCTTTATTTTTATACACAGAACCCGTGAGACTGCCCCCAATCACTGCCTGATACAACGGTGTTTTGACAATGACACCATCCACAATTTCAACCATACCAATATATTTTTTGGGAATAGCTTCTACCATCTCCAGTATGGTCACCGGCTGCTGCCCCCGTTCATTCAGCTGTCCGGTCGGGGTATACCTCACCACATAAATATTTTCCTGCAGATTCAGTGATCTTGTAAAAAGCTGCGCATCAGGATAAAATACAAGATCCCCCCTCACCGGTTCTCCACAGGACTGCATGACATATTTATTTCCGATGTATCCAAACCACTTCTGGGAGCTTCCGGTTTGTGTAATCGGACCAATCGTCAGAATAATTCCGATTTTATGTTCTGCTTCCGCTTTCTCTGTTTCAGAAATCAGAACTTCTACTTCCTTGGCCACCTGCGCCCGCTGATTAATGCCTACCATATACATTACCTTTGCACCATACTGAAACAGCTTTGCCTGCTCCATACTCTGAAGATAATGCGGATATTTACACCGATAGATATTGTCTACTACACCATGCTTTCCCGGCATGCATTCCGTAACCTCTCCATGAAAAAAGAGCCGTTTCATTTCTGCATAACGAATCTTCTGCAGCTGCGTTCTGCCCAGCATAATATTGCAGAATTCCTGCTGTGCGGCACAAACTATACCACTGTATACTTCTCCTGTTTTCATATAAACGGTAATCTCATCATTAATTACCGGCTGGCGTGTAATGTCTTCCACTTCTTTCCAGTCAAATTCCATGATAGTACGATTATTACAGACAAGGGAATAGGTTTCACCAGACTCCATCAGCATACCAGACAGACAGGTTCCGTTTGTAAAGGTATACAGATAGTTTGACTTACCAAGGATATCCATATTCCTGACATGGTAAAAACGCTCCACCCTTATATCCGCAGCTTTAATCTGCATATCAAAGACAAGATGGCAGCTCATGGTACAGTTATATTCCTGATATTTAATTTTCTCAATGATAGTTTCATCACTGCATGCAGATATATCAAAAACGAACGTATTGTCAATTTCTCCAGTACCAGCAAATGTCCGGTAATCTGTCAGATTTCCCACATAACGCACGTCTGTCAGCTCAGCAAAAGAATACCGTTTTACTTCCCCTTCCTTCAAAAGGGCAACCGCATCCTCCTCCACTGCCAGCAGTTCTCCCTCTATTCTATCCCCGTTTTCCATACTAAGACAAACCAGGTGGTCTACATACAAAAACAGCATATTCTTTACCGTACTATCCAGCATTTTTCCTCTTCTCCTTTTGCAAATTACCGATAATTCGTAACGATTTCACCATCTATTATATTGCTTTTTCTGCAAATTTTCAATTGCTTCACCAGTTTCCTGCCTTTTCTATTATATTCTCTTTTTCGATGTTATTCAATCCCTGGACCTCTTTCCCTTTACCTGTTACTAATCGTATTCCGAATCGCATCCAGCGGAGTCGCTGTTCCGGCAATTACCGTTTTCAGTTCCTCATGAAACATCTCATTCGCAGAGTAACCTTTTGTCAGTATGTCCATGATACGGCCATCCGATATGTAACTGTCTGTCGAACGCTCCGTGTAAATAATAAAGTATATGTCCCCTTCGTTATCCAGTATGAAATGTCCTTCCTTCATGATCTGGTTTGCGTAGTTCAAATATTCCAGCACATCCGGTCTGCACTGTGCAGAAGCCTTTTCTTCCAAATACATTTTAAAAGAAAGGGCTTCTTCTGTTACATGAAACATTAAAACAAAATCAGAAAACTTTGCTCCGATTCTCTCACTGTCATCGCTGTAATAACGGATTCCTTTTTCCTCAAACAAATATTTAATCTGATTTAAAACTGCATTTTCCATACTCTCATTCCTCCTGAAATAAATTCTTTTACACCCTGTATATCCATACTTTTTGGTATAAACCCCTGGTTTTTTAAATTTTATTTCAAAAAAAAGAAACCTGTCTCTGTTTCCTTAAAAAATCAGAGATAAGTTTCTTTTCTGTTTCTTCCTATTTGTTATTTAACTGGGTTATTAATATGCCTTGCCCCAGTAAACCAGCTTCTTTGCCGGCGTGCCACAGCATACACAGGTATCTGCAATTGTTTCCTGCGCAAATGGCATACAACGGGAGGTCACGCCTGCTGTTTCTTTTAAGCTGTCCTCACAGGCACGGTCGCCGCACCACATTGCACGGATGAAGCCCGGCTTGTTAGCAGCAATATCCGCCATTTCTTCTGCGTTGTGGGCATCATAGGTATGCTCATCACGATGTACTCTGGCACGCTCTAACATTTCCTTCTGAATTCTTTCCAGTAACTTTGGAATCTCTGTTTCCAGTGCGTCAATGGCAATGGCAACCTTTTCTCCGGTGTCACGTCTTGCCACCATCGCCTGGCCTGCTTCGATATCCTTTGGTCCGATTTCGATACGAACCGGAACACCACGCATTTCATGCTCTGCAAACTTCCAGCCCGGACTCTTGTCGGAATCATCTACCTTCACACGGCAGCCACCAAGCTTCTCACGAATCTTGTCAGCAGTTTCTAACACGCCCTCTGCCTGCTGGCGGATTGGGATAATCACTACCTGGGTTGGAGCGATGGCCGGTGGCAGAACGAGACCATTATTGTCACCGTGTACCATGATAACTGCACCAATCAGACGGGTGGTCATGCCCCAGGAAGTCTGGTGTACATACTGTAACTTGTTTTCCTTATCGGTATACTGGATGTCAAATGCCTTTGCAAAACCATCACCAAAATTGTGGCTGGTACCGGACTGCAGCGCCTTACCATCATGCATGAGAGCTTCGATGGTGTAGGTATCCTTTGCTCCGGCAAACTTTTCCTTCTCCGTCTTCTGACCACGAACCATCGGAATGGCAAGGGTATCTTCACAGAAATCTGCGTACAGATTTAACATCTGGATAGTTCTCTCTTCTGCTTCCTCTGCGGTTGCATGGGCAGTGTGGCCTTCCTGCCATAAAAATTCCATGGAACGAAGGAATGGTCTGGTTGTCTTTTCCCAGCGGACTACGGAACACCACTGGTTATATACCTTTGGTAAATCTCTGTGGGACTCGATAATTCTGGAATAGAAATCACAGAACAGAGTCTCAGAAGTCGGTCTGACACACATTCTTTCCTGGAGCTTTTCGCCGCCACCATGGGTTACCCAGGCAACTTCCGGTGCGAAGCCTTCCACATGATCCTTTTCCTTATTTAACAGACTTTCCGGAATAAACATCGGCATGTAAACATTTTCTACGCCGGTTGCTTTAAAACGGGCGTCTAATTCCTTCTGGATTAACTCCCAGATGGCATATCCGGTCGGACGGATAATCATACAACCTTTAATACCGGAATACTCTACTAATTCGGCTTTCTTCACAATGTCGGTATACCACTGTGCAAAATCCACGTCCATAGAAGTGATTGCCTCTACCTGTTTCTTTTCTTTCGCCATACTAATCCTCCTTGTTTTTCGGAGAAAAATGCCCGCCCTCATGCGGGCAGAGGATTTTCCTCCTTGTTTTTCGGAGAAAAATGCCCACCCTTATGCGGGCAGAGGATTTTCCTCCTTGTTTTTCATTTTGCGATAAGCACCTCAAAAGCTGACGCTTTTTTGGTCGCGTTTTTATCGCGCAAAAAGGTCCCTTTTGCATGCTTTTCTGCTGCAAAAGGGACCGAACATTCGGCGGTACCACCCTAATTAATAAACCATTGCTGGTTCATTCTCTCGTTTGTCTTTATCGCAGACCTACGCTGCACTTTCATGCAGGACTCCAAGGCAGGTTCCAAAACCGTTTGTGGGAAGCTTTCACCAACCGCTTCTTCTCTGGACACGCCGGATTTTGTACTATTCCTTTTCAACGTCACGTTATTTATGTTTACTTATTTTATGCCGTGAAAAGGAATTTGTCAAGTCACTCTAACAATATTTTCTACTTCTCATACAGTGTAAATCTGCCCACCAGGCTGTCCATCTCCGTTGCTCTTGCTGCCAGTTCTTCACTGATGGCAGAACATTCTTCGGAGGATGCAGCATTCTGCTGGGTTACAAGGGTAATCTGGTCTACGCCCTCTTCCACCTGCTGTAATGCCATGGACTGGGTTCTGGACACTTCGCTGTTTGCCTTTGCAGATTCCGCAAAGTTTTCCAGTTCCCTGATAATGCGCTCAAAACCTGCTGCCGTCTTCTCTGTTACCTTGTTGCCCTTGTCAATTTCTTCTACGGTCTTACTAATCAGTTCCTTGGTATCTACAACCGCACGGGCACTGTCTGTTGCCAGCTTGCCAATCTGATCCGCTACCACAGCAAAACCTCGGCCTGCATCACCGGCTCTTGCTGCCTCAATGGAAGCATTTAAGGAAAGCAGACTGGTCTGGTCCGCTATTTCTTCAATCGAAGTAACGATTGCTTCAATTTCGCTGGAAATTTCCTTAATGCGAATCATCTCTGCCTGTAATTCCTGCATCTGTGCCTTTTCTTCCTGGGCCTCTGTTACTGCTTCCATCATGTTGCCATAAGCAACTTCCGCCTGTTTTGCTGCTTCATCCGCCATACTGCTTACAGTTGCAATTGTCGCCGTAAGCTCCTCCACAGCACTTGCCTGCTCACTGGTTCCGGTTGCCAGATCATTTGCTGCACCGGCTACTTCTTCCGAACCGTGGTCTACCTGGGCAGAAGTTTCTTTCATCTGACGCAGTGTTTCATTAAATTCCTTCAGAATAACCACAAAGGAAGATTTAATACTTGCAAAATCACCAAGATAGTCAATAATCAAATCAAAATCCTGACTCAAATCACCTTTGGCAACTTTTTCAAAATTCATACAGATATCCTTAACGTAACCATCTAGAATATTAATGGATTCCTTCATATTCTTAGCAAGTACACCAAGTTCATCCTCGGATTCGTATGTAATGGCATTACCATGGGACAAATCACCTACTCTTAACTGCTTTGCCGCTGCTTCAATCTGGGCTACCGGCTCTGCAATGCTCTTTGTCATGATTCTGGTTAAGCCAACCGCAATGGATGTAATCAGAATAAGCAGAATCACGCCTACTGCAATCATTACATACGCTGTAGTCGCCGAACTGTTCTTGTAATCTTCACCTACCGCATAAATACTCTGGTCCAGATTGTCTGCTTTTGTTCTGATTTCATCTACGAGAGGAGTGTAATACTCTTCATCATAGTCATTGGCTCCTGCCATATCCCCTGTTTTCAACAGCCGGAGCAGTTCTGCACGGTATGTTTCCTCTGTATCCAGCAATACCTTAATTTCTTCCAGTATTACTTTGTTATCCTTGGAAATCAGCGTTCCTGTCAGGACATCATACGCCTCCTGCACTAATTTGATATTCTCTTCCATCCTGGTTTCTTCTTCTGCCAGCACACTGTCACCAACCGCAATCACACGATTAATCGCCCTCTGGTTGGCTACCAGACCAAAACGGATATCCCCGATATAGAAAGTGCTGGTGGTTGGTCCGTCAAAAAGCCCCTCCACATTAGATTCCACTGTTTTTAAACCGATCAGCAGAACTACAATTAAAAGGAACGTGGATGCAATAATCGTTCCAAAGGAAAACAAAAATTTCTTCTTAATTGGCCAGTTTTTGATTTTTTCTTTCAAGTTTCTTTTTTCCATCGCTACACTCCTGTTCTTTGTTGTCTGGCAACCATATTCCAGTTACCTCTTTGCGTTTCCTGTCTTACATCATTCTGCCTACATTCTTTTTACTTCTCTCTTTTCTGTCTTTCCTTTGCTTTCCTGATAACTTTTTCTGCGCTTTTCCCTGTTCCACCTCTTCCATTTCAAATTGTATCATTTTATAAACATCTGATACTGATGTTTTCATCCATCTCTGTATTCTCATATTAACTCAATAAAGTCAAAAAAATCCAGCAGATATTATCCGGCTGAACCGGACCCTGCTGACAAACCTGTCTTCTTATCATCCTTCTTTGTATAAACTAACCCCTGCGTCATCTTCTGCCAATGCTCCTGAATTATTAATGGAGCAAAACGCTGTAAAAGAAAAAAGGCATTGTCATATAATCCAAGACAATGCTTCCTTACGGTAACTGGCTGCCCTTTTACAGGCCCTATAGCTTTGCGTCACAGTTTTTCAGCTGTTTTGCCCTTACATATATGAGTAAATTATATTTTATTCCGTTTCCTTTGTCAACCAGAAAATGAACATTTTCCATGCAAAGGTATGCGTGAACAGATACTGCAAAAGGAGCCGGTTTCATCACGAACCGGCTCCTTTTGCAGTATCTGTTTACAGGCAGTAAACCGCTGTCTCATCCTTACTTTCTGGAAGCGAGATAAGCTGCCTTTCCTTCTTCATAAAGATTATTGCCTTCGCTGTCAATAATAACAACCAGCGGCATATCTTCCACATATAATTTACGCAGTGCTTCTGCACCTAAATCTTCGTATGCGATGAGTTCCGCACTCTTAATACACTTGGCAAGTAATGCACCTGCACCACCAATGGCACCAAAGTACACACCGGAATACTTCTTCATGGCATCAATAACTTCTGGAAGACGTGCTCCCTTACCAATCATACCTCTTGCGCCAACGCTCATCATGGTTGGTGCATATGCGTCCATACGTCCGCTTGTTGTAGGGCCTGCGGAACCGATAACCTGTCCTGGCTTTGCAGGAGTTGGTCCTACATAGTAGATAGTAGCGTCAGTCGGGTCAAATGGAAGCTCCTCGCCTCTTGCCAGTGCTTCGCACATACGCTTGTGACCTGCGTCACGGGATGTATAAATTGTACCTGTTACATAAACGGAATCACCAGCCTTGAGAGTCTTTGCCAGCTCTTCTGTTAAAGGTAATGTAATATGCTTTTCCATCTTAAATCACCTCCGATTTGTGGCGGGTTACATGGCAGTTAATATTGATTGCGCATGGCATACCTGCGATGTGGGTTGGTAATGTTTCAATGTTAAGACCAATGGCTGTAGTCTTTCCACCAAAGCCCTGTGGTCCGATACCAAGCTCATTAATCTTCTCTAACATTTCTACTTCCAGGTCAGCATAGAATGGGTCCGGATTGGAAGAATCGATTGGTCTCATCAGAGCCTTCTTGGCAAGTAAGGCTGCCTTATCAAATGTACCACCGATACCAACACCCACTACCATTGGAGGACATGGGTTCGGACCTGCTGTTTCCACAGTTTCAAGAATGAAATCCTTGATACCCTGCAGACCTGCGGATGGCTTGAACATACGGATGGCACTCATGTTCTCACTTCCGAAGCCCTTTGGTCCCACGGTAATCTTTACCTGGTCACCCGGAACGATTTCTGTGTAAAGCATAGCCGGTGTGTTATCTCCGGTATTGCCACGGCGAACCGGGTCCTTAACAACAGACTTACGAAGATAGCCGTTGCCATAGCCACGGCGGACACCTTCGTCTACTGCCTCTGCCAGATTGCCGCCAACTAAGTGAACATCCTGTCCAATTTCAAGGAATACACATGCCATACCAGTATCCTGACAGATCGGCACACACTGGGAATCTGCAATTTCATAATTTTCAATAATCTTATCCAATACACCCTGAGCGATGTCCCAGTCTTCACAGGCTCTGCAATTCTTGATTGCACACTTTACATCCTCAGGCAGATGCTGGTTTGCTTCGATACAAAGCTTTTCAACCACATCTGTAATCTGACTTACGTTAATTTCACGCATTTGATTGACCTCCATTTTTTTATTATTTATTATACATGAAATGGCTGTTAAAGACTACCCCTTTTGAAAAATTTCCAGGGCAGTCTTCCACAGCCTGTATTATGGCTGCTGAATACAGCAGCGAATTATTTACTAAAAAAGAATACCGATAAACTGACAGCAGAGTACTACGAGAATCAGTGCAAACGGATAGGTAGCTGCATACGCTGCTGCTACATCATCTGTCTTTGTTACACGGATTAACGTACCAAGAGCCGGTGTACTTGTCATACCGCCACAGATGGAGCCCAGGTTATTAAATACACTGAGTTTCAGAACTTTTGCTGCGAAGAAGTAAGCTACGAACATTGGAATCGTGGTCAGGAGTGCACCATATACAAACAGCATGACACCCTGTTCCTGTAATACTTCCACAAAACCGGCACCGCCTTCCAGACCAGCACCCATTAAAAACAGTGCCAGACCGAATTCCCTGATACACTTTAACATACCAGTATCCGGCTTAATATTCACCGGTCCGATATGGCCAAAATGACCAAGCACAAGACCTGCAAGCAGAGGACCACCGGAAGTTCCAAGAGCAAAAGAACCGCCGCCTGGAAGAGGAATGGTAATCTTTGCAAGAATTATACCAAGAATAATCGCAAGGGCAAATCCAAAGAAACCGAACTCATCAATGGAAATTCTCTTCTTTTCTGTCTTCTGCTCTGCCTGTACGGTAGCTGCTGCCGTAAACTTTGCACGTTCTGCATCCATATCCGTCTTTAAAATCTTTGGTACTAACTGAACAAAGAGTACAACGCCTACCACGCCAAATGGATATGCAATGCCGTAACCAACGGCAGCATTTACACCTGCCGCTTCCTTTGCTGCTGCCAGACCAGGTGTACTGGTCAGAGCACCGGACATCAGACCAACGCAGATATCTGTAGGAACATTGAACAGTTTAATGACTGCCACACATACCAGGGCACCAGACAAAATTGTCACCAGACCAATCAATATGTACGACTTTGCATTTGCTTTTATGTTACGGAAAAACTTTGGTCCTGCAATGTAACCAACTGCCGTTACAAAACAGATCAGACCAAGATCACCTACCACATCCGGAATCACTACCCCAAAGTGTCCGAATACCAGTGCTACTAAAAGCACACCCGCAGTTCCCAAGTCCAGACCGCAGATTGTAATTCTTCCCAAAGCATAACCAAGAACCAGAATTGTAAAAATCAACATCAGGTTATTGGCCCATACACTCTCCTGAAACCATGTTAAAATATCCATTTCTTTACTCCATTCCTGCACAAATTCCGGATATTACACAAAGAATACGCCATAAAACTGTTGGAAAAAGAGTTTTGTAACCCATTTCCCAACAGTTTATCGTTCCTTACCGTATCCTATGTAACATCTTTGTGAAATCTCTTACTTCTCTAATCTTGTTACGCCGTCTTTTCTGTAGTCTGGTAATAACTTAGGAGAAACTACCTTTGGTTCAATACCAGCGTCAGCGAGCATCTTAGAGTAATCATCCACATGGGACAGTGTTAATTCCTTTAACTCAACTTCCTTGCACTTGGCACCTGCCTGCTTACCTGCATTACGGCCAAATACAATGATGTCTAATAAGGAGTTACCCATCAGTCTGTTTCTTCCGTGGATTCCTCCGACAGCTTCACCAGCTACATAGAGGTTTTCGATATCAGACATACCATTTGCGGAGATCTTGATACCGCCGTTCTGGTAGTGCAGTGTCGGATAAATTACGATCGGCACCTTTCTCATATCGATACCACATCTTAAATACATACGGAGCATACCTGGAAGTCTCTTTTCCAGTGTGCCTTCACCGTGAATCATATCAATCATTGGAGTATCCAGCCAGATACCTTCTGCCTGTGGAGTCTGGACACCCATGCCTCTTTCCTTACACTCACGGATGATACCGGAAGCGGCTACGTCTCTTGTTTCCAGTGGATGCATGAATACTTCACCTTCACGGTTTACGAACATAGCGCCCATGGAACGAACCTTTTCTGTTACCAGTGCACCGTAAATCTGCGCTGGGAATGCAACACCGGTTGGGTGATACTGTAACGTATCCTGGTAAAGTAATGCTGCACCTGCACGGTAAGCCAGAACCAGACCATCTGCGGTAGCACCGTAATGGTTGGAAGTTGGGAATCCCTGGTAATGCATACGGCCTGCACCGCCGGTAGCAATAACTACGGTCTTAGCTCTTGCAATCAGGATTTCTCCTGTTTCCATGTTCATAAGAACAGCACCTGCTGCCTTACCTTCGGTATCCTTGATGATTTCGATAGCTGCTGTATAGTCAACAACCGGAATACCTCTGTTGATAACTTCATCACGAAGTACTCTCATGATTTCTGCACCGGAGTAGTCTGCTGCAGCGTGCATTCTCTTACGGGAAGTACCACCACCGTGGGTAGTAATCATGTTACCGTTTTCATCCTTGTCGAATAAAACGCCTAACTTGTCAAGCCAGTTGATTGCCAGAGGACCATCACAAACCAGCTTTTCTACTAATTCAGGAACATTTGCGTAATGACCGCCGCCCATAACGTCAAGGTAGTGCTGTGCAGGGGAGTCATTTTCCTTATCTGCTGCCTGGATACCACCTTCTGCCATCATGGTATTGGCATCACCAATACGAAGCTTGGTAACGATCATAACGTTTGCGCCTGCCTCGTTTGCCTCAATTGCAGCGGAAGAACCTGCACCGCCGCCACCGATAACGAGAACGTCTACATCATAATCCACCTTGCTTAAATCAAGGTTCATTCCCTTGATTCTGCTTTCACCCTGAAGGATTTCCACTAATTCCTTCGGAGCCTTCTGACCCTTATTCGGGCCAACCTTAATTTCTTCAAAACTGTCGAGATTGTAGTCCGGATGGAATGCTTCCAGCAGGGCAGTCTTTTCTTCTGCTGTCATACGCTTTGGCTCAAAACCAATACGGGCAGCTCTGCCAGCCTCTACCTTTTTTACGGATTCCATCATCTCAGCGGTATATGGTAAACTCATAATTGGTATCCTCCTACTTCTCAATTTCTCTGGTATTGTACATTTCCTTCAGTTCTTCCAGAGGCTTCTGCATGATAGCTTCGATTAATGCACGGCAGTCACCGTTTTCAATCTCTTCTACTCTCTTGGTCAGATGCTCTGCTTCCGGTCTGATGTACTTACCGGTCAGTCTTCTTGCAAGCAGTGCAACCTGTGGGTGGGAAATGCCAGCCGGACAACGGGAGGAACATACGCCACACATTACACAGTCAAAAGAAAGTTCCGCACACTTTTCGAACTCGCCTCTCTGTGCGTAAGCGATATACTGCATAACATCAAGGTCCTGGGTACATGCCTTGGTACATGCATTACAGCCAACGCAGGCATAAATTTCAGGATACAGCTGCATCATAATCTGTGCCGTAGGCTTAATCTCTGTAATATCATAAACCTTCTTCTCTAATGGGAAGAATGGTAAGGTTGCTACGCACATATCATTTTCAACCTTTGTAGAGCAGGCAAGACAGCCAACTAATTCATTCTTGCCCTTAATTCTGTAGATGGTAGCACAGGCACCGCAGAAACCGTTTCTGCAGCCACAGCCACGTACTAACTGATAGCCGGCATATTCAAATGCTTCCATGATGGTTAAGCTTGCCGGTACTTCATACTTCTTACCGTATAAGTAGATGTTAATCATATCTGCCATGATTTTTTCTCCTTTTGAAATAATTCGAATTGCATTGCTGCAACATAGCTTCCACAATTCAAAAACTTTATTCATATCTCAAGTTGTTTACCTAGTGTTTTCTTTCTGCAGCCTGCCCAAGTTTTTGCTGTTTTTCAAACCACACTCAAACTTTTTCTTCGCCTTTTCACAACCTATGCAGCTTTTTGAATTGCAATTTCCAAATGTCCGACATCTCAACGGATAGGTGTCCGGACAGGATGGACAAACAAAATCTTTTCTTTGTTTGTTCCAGCCTGGACGAACACCTGTCCGGAGAGTCAGGCGGACATGGATATTGTAATTCAAAAAGCTTTTCTTGTGAAAGTGAAAAACAACAAACTAATATTCGTTTGGAAGCTCATCGATTTCGTCAAAACGGAATACCGGGCCATCCTTACAAACGTACTTGGAACCAATGTTACAACGTCCGCACTTACCAACGCCACACTTCATACGAAGTTCCAGTGTTGTGTAAACCTGCTCATCCTTAAAGCCCATTTCCTTAAGTCCAGCCAGAACGAACTTAATCATGATAGGCGGTCCGCAAACCAGGGCAACTTTGCCTTCTGCTGCGAAGTTCAGTTCCTTTAAGTAGGAAGGAACGAAACCTACATTGCCATCCCAGCCTTCCTGTGGACGGTCAATGGTCAGGTATACATTGATACCCGGAGTCTTCATCCATACTTCCTGGATTTCCTTTAACTGAACTAAGTCATCTGCGGAACGGGAACCGTACAGGATATCTACTGTTCCATAGTTGTCACGGTTATCAATGACATAGTTGATAACGGAACGAAGTGGAGCCAGACCGATACCACCGGCAATGAATAACAGGTTCTTGCCCTTTAATTCAGTTTCTACCGGGAAGTGGTTACCGTAAGGTCCACGCACGGTAATTTCAGAACCAACCTCTAAGCTGTGCAGATACTCGGTGAGCATACCACACTTCTTAATGCTGAATTCCTGATACTCCTTGTTGGTCGGAGAAGAGGTAATGGAGAACATACCTTCGCTGACACCCGGAGCACAAACCATGGCACACTGGCCAGGCATATGTTCAAATAACTTACCGCCCTCTGGAGCATTGACACGGAAGGTCTTAACGTCCGGAGTTTCCTGGCGGATATCTGTAATCACACCAACCTTTGGAATTAAGGTATCCAGTGTGTAATTTTCATGACATGTACAATCGCACATTACTGGTCACCTCCCTGTTTTTCAAAAGCCTTGATTACCTTTACGATATTTAAGGATGATGGACACTTCTCCACGCAGCGGCCACAGCCTACACAGGAGTACATACCATCATTGTTTGCAGGGAAGTATACTAACTTGTGCATGAATCTCTGACGGAATCTCTGTAACTGGCTGGTACGGTTGTTACCGTGGGCCATCATAGTGAAATCGGAGTACATACAGGAATCCCAGCAGCGGTAACGCTGTACGCCGTGTCCTGTATCATAGTCCTTAATGTCGTAGCACTGGCAGGTCGGACATACAAAGGTACAGGTTCCGCATGCCTGACATGGCTTATATAAATCTTCCCATACAGGGGAGTTGAACTTTTCTGTTAAAGCATCGCCATTCCAGCCCTCTAAGGAA
Source organism: Lachnospiraceae bacterium (assembly GCA_017938285.1). GTDB lineage: Bacteria > Bacillota > Clostridia > Lachnospirales > Lachnospiraceae > SIG299. The sequence goes on along the minus strand of JAGBBW010000061.1, from coordinate 50,386 downwards.
AGGTCAGAATATGGAAGCTTTTCCACGATGGCGCGGATAGCAGCCTTTTCTGCCTCTACCTTTGCCTCGTCTGTTTCTGTCAGTAAGGAAGCGGCTGCCTTTGTTAAAGCTTCACCCTTTTCGGTAAGAGCCTTCCAGTACAGTTCCCCTTCTACCATCCAGGCAGCAACGTCTGCCACAGGTTCCGCACAGTCAATACCGAATACCTTACAGAAGCAGCTTTCTTCCGGCTCATGACAAGCCAGGGCAACGATAGTACCATGGGCACGTCTTGCTGCGTAGAAGCTGTCTACAGGCTCGGATAAAAATACTTTGTCAAGAACCTCAACACCCTTGACATCACAGGCCTTCATACCAAATACTACGAAGTTCTGGTTCTGTAATTCTTCCGGCTGGATAGTAATTTTCTTGCCATCCTTATAACAGGTATACAGGTTTTCACTCTGTGGGAAGAACGCATCCTTTGGAGACTTTACACTCTTTAATGTGTCTAAGTCAACCACTGCGCCTTCGGTCCATGCTGCGAAATTCACCTGGCCATTATTATTTACTGGAACATACAGTTCTCTTTCTCCGGCAATCAACTGGAATAATGCCGGAAGATTTTCTTTTGCTATCTTATACATACAACATTATCCCCTTTCTACCGCTGTGTTACGATGCTTGGTTCGCAATCGTCAAATGTAAAGTTTGTTAATGGTCCTCTGGATTCTGTATCTGCACCAGCCTGGTATTCACCATATAACTCATTGATATCCTTAATGTACTTACGGTTGAATAAGTGAAGTGGAATGCCCTGTGGACATACTCTGCTGCACTCACCACAGTCAGTACAACGTCCTGCTACATGGAACGCACGGATGACATGGAACATCTTCTCTTCGAAGGAATCCACATTTGCCTTCTGCGCACTGTCGAACTTGGTGCTGTCGAAAACACACTTGCGGCAGCTGCAGGCCGGACATACGTTACGGCAGGCATTACAACGGATACACTTACTAAGTTCCTTCTGGAAGAAAGCAAACTTTTCTGCAGGAGACATTGCTTCGATTTTTTCTACCTCAGCAAAACGCTCTGCATCCTTGGTATCCTTAGACTCGCCAATCAGCTCATCATATACCATATGCTCCTTGCCCTTACATACATGACAACGCTCTAACATTGCCTCAGCGTAAGAACAGGACTTTTCGCCATAAATCGTCTGGAAGGTCAGTGTGTCGGCAGCGTTGGTCATTTCTGCACCGGATACACTCTCGATACCCTTGATTCCAAGCTTCTTTGCCTTTTCAATGTCTAACTTACCCTTACAGCCAACACCAACGATGTATGCCTTTTCACGGTCTACACGGTGCTCCTTGATGAGCTGGTTGAAGCTGTAGGTATCACATGGCTTTAAGCAGACCATGGTCTTGCCTTCCAGCTTGGAAGCCTCAATCATGTACTTGCTAAGGTTTGCGCCACAAAAACCGTTATATACAAAATTTTCAAGTTCTTCTGCGGTAGTAAAATAAGCCGGTTCCGGATTGTATGGAAGATCGCCTGCTCTCCAGCCAAGAACACGGGCTACGGTACCGTCTGCCAGAAGCTCTTTTGCACGACTGATTAATTCCTGCATCTTAAATCCCCCAATCTTACATTCTTACCAAGAGAATGAATCTTTTCTACAAATTCGTTCATAGTCTGAGAGAACTTAACACCTTCCGCAGCAGATACCCATTCTACGCGGGTACGGCCATTTTCCACACCGATATAGTCCAGCATGGAGAACAGAAGTGTCATACGTCTTCTTGCATAGTAGTTACCTGTGCTGTAGTGACAGTCGCCCGGATGACATCCACAAAGGATAACACCATCTGCGCCCTTCTCAAATGCTCTTAAAATGAACATTGGATTAACACGGCAGGAACAAGGTACACGGATAATCTTTACATCAGCAGGGTAAGCCAGACGGCTGCTGCCTGCTAAGTCAGCGCCTGCATAGCTGCACCAGTTACAGCAGAACGCTACAATTTTCGGTCTGAATTCTTCATTATTTAACGACATATTGCATCTACCTCCGCTATAATCTGTCTGTTAGAGAAGCCCTGTAAATCCATGGAACCGGACGGACAAGCTACGGTACATGCACCACAGCCCTGACACAGTGCGTTGTTTACTACTGCGATACGGCGGGTCTCACGGATACCGTGGTCGTTGACTTCCTTCTCTTCATAAGAGATAGCACCATATGGACATACATTGGCACAGGTGGAACATCCGTTACACATAAGCTCATCAGCCTTTGCGGTACATGGGTTTGTCATTAACTTATCCTTTGCCAGTAAGCCGATGGCCTTAACAGCGGCCGCGCCGGCCTGGGCAACAGTTTCCGGAATATCCTTTGGTCCCTGGCAGACACCGGATAAGAATACACCAGCGGTTGGGGATTCTACCGGACGAAGCTTTGGATGTGCCTCTGTCAGGAAGTTGTTGGTATCAATACTTGCAGTCAGCATGGTTGCAATCTGTCTTACGGATGGTTCCGGCTCGATAGCAGTTGCTAAAACTACCATGTCAGCCTCTTTCAGAATCTGCTTGTTATCCAGTAAGTCAGAGCCCTGTACTAAGAGCTTTCCGTTTGGCTTAAGGATAACCTTGCCAACCTGACCCTTAATGTAGTTTACACCATACTCTTCTACTGCTCTTCTATAGAACTCATCAAAGTTCTTACCTGGGGTACGAACGTCGATGTAGAATACCGTTACGTTTACATCCGGATACTTGTCACGGATTAACATGGCGTGCTTTGCTGTGTACATACAACAGATTTTGGAACAGTAGCTCTTACCTCTGTTGTCAGAGCAACGGCTGCCTACACACTGGATGAATACCATCTCGTGAGGATGCTTGCCGTCGGATAAACGCTCTAAGTGACCCTTGGTAGGACCTGCAGCGTTCATGATACGCTCAAGTTCTAAGGAAGTGATAACGTCCTTGCTCTGGTTGTATGCATATTCATCGTAATTGTCCAGCTTGATGGTATCAAAACCGGTAGCTACAACGATGGCACCGTACTTCTCGGTTACGATTTCATCCTGCTGTGTATAGTCGATAGCACCTGCCTGACAAACCTTTTCGCAGACACCGCACTTGCCTGTCTTGAACTTAAGACATGCGTCACGGTCGATAACCGGCACATTTGGAATGGCCTGTGCGAATGGAGTGTAGATAGCGCTTCTTGTATTTAAGCCACGGTTGAATTCGCTTGGAGCCTTCTTGGAAGGACACTTCTCCTGGCAGACACCACAACCGGTACACTTGTTAGCGTCAACGCTTCTTGCTTTCTTTCTGATATCTACGGTAAAATCACCAACGAAACCGGATACCTTTTCCACTTCACTGTATGTATAAATCTTAATCTTTTCATGGGCAGCAGCCTCTACCATCTTAGGAGTGAGGATACATGCGGAACAGTCAAGGGTAGGGAAGGTCTTGTCTAACTGGGACATTCTTCCGCCGATACTTGGAGTCTTCTCCACGATATCTACTTCGTAGCCGGCATCTGCAATATCAAGAGCAGTCTGGATACCTGCAATACCGCCACCGATCACCAGGGCACGCTTTGTTACGCGGCTCTCGCCCGGCTGTAATGGAGTATTTAAATTTACTTTTGCAATCGCTGCCCTTGCAAGGATAACGGCCTTCTTTGTTGCCTCTTCCATATCCTTGTGAATCCAGGAGCAGTGCTCACGGATATTTGCAATTTCCACCATGTATGGATTTAAGCCCGCACGCTGTGCAGCGGTACGGAATGTATTTTCATGCATACGAGGGGAACAGGAACATACCACGATACCTGTTAAATTCTTTTCATGGATTGCTGCTGCAATCTTCGCCTGTCCTGCTTCGGAACACATATACTGGTAGTCTTCTGCATGAACAACGCCCGGCTCCATCTGAACCATTTCTACTACTTTTTTAACGTCTACCGTAGCCGCAATATTACTACCACAGTGGCAGACAAAAACACCTATTCTCTGCATTACGGCTTACCTCCTGTATCTTCTGAACGCACTGACAAGCAGCTGCTGTGGAAGTTCCGGATCCAGCAGTTCCGGAATTTCTTCCGGTGCAAGACCGGTCTGACCCTTCTGGCGGACTACCAGCTGTCTTGCTGCGTCAATTAACTTACCTGGCTGTACATCTCTTGGGCAGCGCTCTACACAGGCAAAGCAGGAGAGACACTTCCAGAGAGACTTGGAATTTGCCAGCGCTTCGATGTCACCGTTCTGTACATAGGATACGAACTGGTGTGGCTTAATGTCCATTTCGTTGAACGCCGGACAGGAAGCAGAACATTTTCCGCACTTCATACACTTTAATGGATTCACGCCGCTGATTTCTTTAATCTTTTCAGCCTGATTCTTTGCACTGCTCATTATTCTGCGTCCTCCTTTACTCCAAGTGCTTCGGCAAGTAATTCTGTGAAGTAGTAAACAGGAAGCTCTGTCTCGGAACTCTTGTTTAAGTTATACATACAGAGCGGACATGCAGTAATTAACATTTCTGCGCCAAAGCCTGCCGCACTGTCCTTAATCTTATCACACATATTCTTTGCCATTTCTTTTTCCTTTAAGGAAATGTAGCCGCCGCAGCATTCGTTGCGGTATGGGTATACTACCGGAGTTGCTCCGATAGCACGGATGAAATCTTCGATGATGGTAGGATTCTCCGGATTGTCGAAACCGAGAACCTTGCCCGGACGCAGAAGCAGGCAGCCGTAATAAGCGCCGATCTTCTTTCCTGTCAGAGGATTTACCACCTTTTCCTTCAGCTGGTCAAATCCAACCTTGTCACGCAGTACTTCCAAGAAATGCAGTACATTTGTCTCACCTGCGTATGGCTGTTCCAGCTGCATGTAATTGTTTGCTCTGGTGCGGATGTCCTCGTTATTCTTCATGTCATTGTTGACACGCTTGATTACGTGGTGGCATGCAGAACAAAGAGTTACTAAATCCTGACCCTTTTCCTTTGCTTCATTCAGCGCACGAACGGAAGAAAGCTTTGTTGCGATTTCGTCAGTACCGAGTGGATATACACCACCACAGCACTGCCAGTTCTCGATTTCTTCCAGTTCAAATCCCAGCGCCTTAGCAGAAGCTCTGGCATAAGCGTCAAGATCTTTTGCCTTTGTTCTTAAGGTACATCCTGGATAATAACTGTACTTCATAACTAAACCATTCTCCTTCTAATTTTTGCTTTTACAGCTCGATCTGTGCAATGATTTCCTTTAAAGCGTCTGCACTCTTGCGGAGCAGTGCAACTTCTTCGTCTGTCAGCTTGGTTTCTACCTTACCACGGCATCCGTTAGGACCAACTAAAGTAGAAGTGCTTAAGCAGACATCTTCGATACCGTATTCTCCATGCATCATGGAGGAAACTGTACTCATGGACTCTGTGGAAGCAAGCAGAATGCTGCATAACTTGCATACAGAGTTGGAAACTGCATAGAAAGTAGCACCCTTGTTTGCAATAATCTTACCGCCGGACTTCTGAACATACTCTAACATGGCATCCTTGTCGATTGGCTCTACATTCATGCCTCTTGCCTTCATCAGCTCTGCATACTCATCCATCGGAATGGAAGAAATGCTTGCCTTGCTCCATGGAATGAAGGAAGTATCGCCATGCTCACCAAATACATAAGCGTGTACGTTCTTCTGTGCAATGTTGAAGTGCTCTGCAATACCACAGCGCAGTCTTGCTGTATCTAACATGGTACCGGAACCGATAATCTGGTTCTCCGGAATACCAGAAATCTTTGTGAAAACATAAGTCATGATATCTACCGGATTGCTTACGATGATATACTTGGCATTTGGAGCCACAGCAACGATCTTTGGTGTGATATCCTTTAAAATATTAACGTTGGTCTGTGTCAGTTCCAGTCTGGACTGGCCAGGCTTACGTGCCACACCGGAAGTAATGATGATAATGTCAGAATCCTTTGCGTCCTCATACTCGCCTGCGGTGATCGCAATCGGCTCTCTGAAACAGGTACCCTGAATAATATCTAATACTTCACCTTCTACTTTTTCTTTCTTTACGTCAATTAACACGATTTCAGATGCAGTATCATCCAAAGATAAGTTGTATGCAATTGTTGCTCCTACGCTTCCTGCGCCAATAATGGTAATCTTTCTGCTCATAGTCACCTGTTCCTTTCTTAACATTGTTTATTTTTTAACAAATAAAGAGCATAAAAAAATGAGGAATATTCTCATTACCTCATTATTGTATCATATCCAGCCCTTTTTAGCAAGTGGAAATTCGTATCTTTTTCATGTTTTTCGACTGATTTTTACACGTTTTTCAGTTAGTCCGGTGAAACCACAGACGCCATAAAAAACCGGCGTTCCAATGTTTGTTATGACGTCTGTGCTTCCAGTTCTGCAGCTTCTTCCCTGCTGATCATCCGGTATCCAATTCCGTTTTCCGTATGGATATATTTTGGCTCCCCTGGAATTTCTTTGATTTTTCTGCGGATACTGGTCATATTTACCCTGAGTACCTGATTATCACCGCCAGCATTCGGTCCCCAGAGTTCCTTCATAATCCGCTCATATGTCAGCACATTTCCTGCATATTTTCCAAGCAGTGCCACCAGCCGGAATTCATTCTGTGTAAGACCTGCATCTTCTCCGCCGACATACACCCGGTATTTATTATAATCAATCGTCAGACTGCCTACTACAATTTTCCCTTCGTTGGCAAACTGCAGATCTCCGCTTCCGGTACGGGTATGACGGATTGCTGCCCGGATTCTTGCCAGCAGTTCCTGCGGTCCGCACTGTCTTGTCACATAATCATCCGCCCCGCTGTCCAGCGCCCGGACAATATCCGCTTCTTCTGCACTCTGGGAAATAATAATGACCGGCATCACAGACCAGCTTCTGATCTCACCCAGAATACTCATCCCGTCCATATCCGGCAGCGTCAGATTTAACAGAACCACTTCCGGACAGTGGGAGGTTGTCATCCGCAGTGCTTCCGCCCCGGTATGTGCCAGTAAAACCTCATATCCTTTTTCAGAAAGCAGTCTGGAAAGTTCTTCCCCATACGCTCTGTCATCCTCTGCAATCAAAGCCTTCTGCCTGATTGTCATGTCCTGACCCTCCTTAACACAACACACATACGTTCTGTATTTCTGTACTATCCACAAATTATAATAGCATAGCGTCGTGTTAAGATTCTGTTAAAGATATTTTTGTTTTATTCCAGCCGGAGCAGATTATTTTTCCGGCACACATCCAGCCGCAGCTTCTTTTCTTCACCAATCGACGTAAAATATATTTTTATGGTATCTTTTTCCTGGATAACTACGGTTCCTTCGCCAAATGTGGCATGAACCACCCTGGTTCCCGGCAAAAGCTCCCCGGTCCCCACTGCCATCTCCCCAACGAAGCGTGACAGGTCCATCTCCTTTCCGTGAAGACGCCGTACGGAAAACACATGCAGGAACTGTTTTGCCCTTGTCATGGCAACATAATACATCCTCCTTTCCTCTTCCAGTTCCTCCTCAGACACTGCTTTTTTATAAGGCGTAATTCCTTCATTTACATCGGGCAGCAGCACCACCTCATACTCCAGTCCTTTGGAAGAATGCATGGTTGCCAGCATCACGCCCTCTGCATTCCGCTTTTCCCGCTGTTCTTTCTGGTGCTCCAGCTCCTTTTTGTACTGTTCCATGTAAGCAAACCACTCTTCAAAAGTCTGGAACCCCCTGGCACTTTCCTGCAGTTCTGTTAAAGTTTCCATCAGTTCCTCCGGCCGCATTCTGCGGTATTCCGCATACTGCTCCAGATAACTGTCATAGCCGATTCCACGGCGGATATAATTAATGGCGGCATATGGATTTGTTTTTGAAATCATTTCCAGGTCATACTCCAGCTTATCAAGGCGTTCCACCATCCAGTCCCTCTCCCGGTAGGTCCACTTCCATTTATTAAAATCCACCACCGGTTCCGTCAGCGTGTCCCTCGCCAGATAACGGTTCGGACGGTTCATCACCTGCAGCATAAGTCCCCTGTCCCGACTGCCCATGGCAAGTTTTATATATGCAATCATATTTTTTGCAATCCAGTGCTCGAACAGGTTCGGCACCACATCCCTCATCTGGAATGGAATATTATACGACAACAGTTTTCCCATCAGGCTTCTTGCCAGGGTATTCGTACGGAATAACACTGCCATTTCCCGGTAAGGAATGCCCTGTGCCTTGTACTTACGGATTAATTCCACCATCCGTTCCCCCTCTTCCTCCTGGGACGGAAAGTTTTCCGTTTTCACCGGCATTCCGGCCTCCTTTGTAGACAGGATTTTTTTCTCATACCGTTTTTTATTGTTGCCAATCAGGCGCAGGGCCGCCTTTACAATTTCCTCCTGGGAACGGTAATTATAATTTAACAGAACCTGCTCCGCCCCCGGATAATCTTTTGTAAAATTCAGCATAATGTCCGGTTTTGCTCCCCGGAACTGGTAAATCGACTGGTCATCATCCCCCACAATAAACAGATTGTCCTGCGGTGCCGCCAGCATACGGATGATATCATACTGAATCCGGTTGATGTCCTGAAATTCGTCAATCAGAACATACCGGTACTTATCCTGCCACAATTTCAGAATGTCCGGCCGTTTTTCCAGAAGTTCATACGTATACAGCAGTATATCATCAAAATCAATCAGACGCTGCTGCTTCATTCTTTCTGTATATTCCTGATAAATCCGCTGAAACTGCTCCTCCGGGCAGTTCATGGAATAATAGGTCGCTATGTCAATCCGTTCGGATTTTATTCTGCTGATTTCTGACCGGATTCCGTCAATGAATTCCCTCTCATCTTCAATTTCCATCTCCAGCTTCCGGATAATGTCCGACAGCATCTGTGTACTGACTTCTTCCCGGATAATATTGGATGCATCCAGACGATAGGCATATTTTAGAATTTTAAAGAACACGGCATGAAAGGTACCGAAATTGACCCGTCCCACAGGTACCGCAGCCCCTCCTTCGTTCTGCAGACGCTCAAAACGTTCCTGCATTTCCACTGCTGCCGCTTTGGTAAACGTAATCACAAGAATATTGCCTGGAGCCACTCCCTGACGGATAAGTTCCAGAACCCTTCTTGTGATGACGGCTGTTTTTCCAGAGCCGGGACCAGCTAGTACCAGCATTGGTCCCTCTCTGTGTGCTATTGCTTTTTGTTGTGCCTCGTTGAAGTTCAAAATTTACCTTCCTTCTACTCCGCAGACAACATCTCAATTGCCTTACGGATACGGTTCAAGGACTCTTCCTTGCCGAGAATCTCCATGATTTCATAAGCACCGCCCGGTGTGGACTGCTTGCCGGAAACGGCGGTACGAACCGGCCACAGACCCTGTCCGTTCTTGATACCGGTCTTTGCAATGTAGCCCATTAAGACTGCCTCTACACCAGCAATAGAATAATCTTCCAGTGCTTCCAGTTCCGGCAACAACTCCTGTAATACGGTCAGGGAACTTTCCTTTGTCGTCTTCATCTTCTTGTGTACATACATTTCCGTATCGTACTCCGGAAGTTCGTCAAAGAAATCAATCTTCTCACCAATGTCGCAAAGTGTCTCAATACGGGTCTTTACCAGCATGGCAATCTTATTTAAGTCGTAGTCCTTCTTTACAACTTCCTTCACATAAGGAACTGCCAGCTCCAGATACTTGTCATCGTCCAACATCTTCATATACTCGCCGTTCATCCAGCGAAGCTTCTGAATGTCAAAGACAGACGGTGCCTTATTGATATGATGGTAATCAAAAATTTCCTCCAGCTCCTTTAAGGAGAAAATTTCACGGTCCGTACCAGAACTCCAGCCAAGCAGCACCATGAAGTTCACAATGGCTTCCGGCAAAAAGCCCTGTTCCAGTAAATCCTCAAAGGAAGAATGGCCGCTTCTCTTGGAAAGCTTGCGGTGCTCTTCGTCCGTAATCAGCGGACAATGTACATACGTAGGCTCTTCCCATCCAAACGCCTGATATAATCTCGTATACTTTGGTGTGGAAGATAAGTATTCGTTACCACGGACAACGTGGGTAATCTTCATTAAGTGGTCATCGATTACGTTAGCAAAGTTGTAGGTCGGGAAACCGTCGGACTTAATCAAAATCATGTCATCCAGTTCCTCATTCTCTACCGTAATTGTGCCATACACTGCATCCGTAAAACTTGTCGTACCTGTAGCCGGCATATTCTGGCGGATAACGAAAGGCTCTCCTGCTGCCAGTTTTGCTTCGATTTCTTCCTTGCTTAAGTGCAGACAGTGCTTGTCATACTTTACGATTTCCTTGGATTCGTCACTGTCAGAAACGGAAGTACGCAGTCCTTCCAGACGTTCTTTCGTACAGAAGCAGTAATACGCCTCTCCCATCTCTACCAGTTTCTTGGCGTATTCCATGTAAACACCTGTCTTCATACGCTCACTCTGTACATACGGACCAAAGCCCTTGTCCTTGTCCGGACCTTCATCATATTCCATGCCGCACTTTGCAATCGTGCGGTAAATGATTTCCGTAGCACCTTCCACATAACGTTCCTGGTCGGTATCTTCGATACGAAGGATGAAATCGCCACCCTCGTGCTTTGCGATTAAATACTCATATAATGCGGTTCTTAAATTGCCCACATGCATACGTCCGGTCGGACTTGGGGCATATCTTGTTCTGATCTTGTCCATGTATAAACTCCTCCAATTTCCACTGTTCTTTACTTCTGAACATACTGTACCAATTATATTCCTCCGTCAATTCTGTGTCAATTCTTTTGTGAGTATAAAAATTCTGCATTTCGGTAAAAATTTCTCTTTTCAATTTGCCGCCACCTGTGTTATAATGTCGTTTAGTCGGCTTTTATGCCAAATAGAAGGAACCGAGGAAATGAAAATGAATGAATTACAGGCTAACTTTGAAGCAAAATTAAAGGAACTGATTGCTGTTGGACGTGCCAATAAGGATGTTCTGGAAATTGATAAAGTAAATGACTTTTTCAAGGGCTTTGACTTATCCTCCAGCCAGATTGACAAGATTTACGAATATCTGGAAAACAGCGGAATCGTTGTCATGACTCCGATGGAAGAGGACGAGCCAAGTGAAGAAGCTCTCCTGGACATGGACCAGGAGGATGAAGCGTTACTGGAGGCTGAGGACTTAAATGCCCTTGCCAGCGTCATGTCTGACGATCCGGTAAAGCAGTATTTAAAGGAAATCGGCGACTATCCGCTGCTTTCCATTGAACAGGAAATCGAACTGGCAGAACAGATTCAGAGTGGTGACGAAATTGCCAAGCGCCAGCTGGCGGAATCCAACCTGCGTCTTGTTGTCAGCATTGCCAAGCGTTATGTCGGCCGTGGACTCTCCTTCCTTGATCTGATTCAGGAAGGAAACTTAGGTCTGATTAAGGCGGTGGAAAAGTTTGACCACACCAAGGGATATAAGTTCTCCACTTACGCTACCTGGTGGATTCGTCAGGCAATTACACGTGCCATTGCAGACCAGTCCCGTACCATCCGTATTCCGGTTCATATGTCTGAAGTTATCAACAAGACTTACCGTGTCTCCCGTACTCTTATGCAGGAGCTGGGCCGTGAACCGTCCGATCAGGAAATTGCTGATGTTATGGGACTTCCGGTAGATAAGGTAAGAGAAATTTTAAAGGTTTCTGCTGACCCTATCTCCCTGGATTCTCCAATTGGTGAAGAGGACGACAGCCACCTTGGCGATTTTATCAAGGACGAGCGCATCATGGGGCCGGAAGAAGCCGCTGCATACGCCATGCTGCAGGATCAGATTGGCAAACTTTTAGAAACCCTGACCGAAAGGGAACAGCGGGTTCTGACCCTCCGCTTTGGTCTCCACGACGGCAGAAGCCGCACCCTGGAGGAAGTAGGCAAAGAATTCAACGTTACAAGAGAACGTATCCGCCAGATTGAAGCCAAGGCATTAAGAAAGCTCCGCCATCCAAGCAGGGCGAAGCTGTTAAAGGGATACGATATCTAAAATACTGTCCGAAATATATACTCCATATAATACAGAGACCGGAAAGCTGTATGCCTTCCGGTCCTTATATTTATTTTCCCTGCTGTCCGTTCTTCGCTTCCCGCGCCTGTCTCGACAGCATACCACCAATCTTCCCGGTTTCTTTTGCCGATAATGACTGCCAGCCCTCGCTTAACACCTTATCCAGCAAACCAAGTTCTTTTGCAATCTCGTATTTTCTCATTTCTTCCGGCTTTACTTCACTAAGTACAATTGGCTTTCTTTTTTTCATGACAACCTCCTGAAACAATTCTTTTGTTCTAAGTATTGCCACAATTTCCATTTCTAATCATACCGCCCGAACCTGATTCCTGTTCACACAACCACACAGCTGGTTACTCAATCCGAAAATCCAGATCCTTCGAAAACGAATAAAACCAGATTTCCTTCACCTGCTTTCCTTTCAGCCGCTCCAATGCTTTGCGGTAGTAACCCAGCTGTCCTTTGTACTTTTTCGTCAGTTCCTCTTTTGCATCTGTATGAATATAGTCCGTCTTATAGTCCATCAGCACCAGACCGTCTTCCTCTTCAAAAAATGCATCGATAATTCCCTGCACAAGCACTGTCTCTCCACTGTTTGTTTCCGGATATAATTCCTTTGCCGTAAGTCCCAGCACAAACGGCTGCTCCCGGTGAAGCTTCCCTGCTGCCTCCGCCTGACACATACGTTTTCCAAGGGAAGAATCAAAAAATTTCCACACCTTGTAATCACTGATAATTTCCCTCTCTTCTGTCCGGAGTTTTCCTTCCTGCACCATTGTGTCCAGAAACTCCTGGACTTTTTTGCGGGACGGCTTTCCTTCAAACGGAAACAGTTCCATCACATGATGATATATCGTACCACGGTCTGCACCGGATATTGTTTTCTCCGGCAGGAGAAATTCCGGATAGCTTGCGTCATCCTCCACAGGTAAAAACTCTCCAGAGGAGTTCTCTGCCATCATCAGTTCCGGATATTTTTCTATATCCTCAAAAGAAACTTCTTCCTTAACTTCCTCCTGTTCTGCTTCCTCCAGGTGCAGCCTTTTCAGTTCTGAAACTGTCACCTTCACCGGCAAATCTGCTTCTGTGCCATACGGATATCTGTACTGTTCCTGAAGGTCTAACAGTGTCCGGATTTCCTTCGCCGTTTCACTTTTATCCGGTCCCATGGTTTTCATCTGTTCCAGCAGAAACAAAAGTTCTTCCTTTGTTCTTTGAACTTCTGTCCTCTGCCGTTCCTGCGCTTCCCTGCCACATTCCCACAGCACAAAATTCCCCTGGAATTCTGCTTCCGGAAACCGTTCCTCTTCCATCTGTTTTAACAGGGAAACCTTAATCTTTTCTCCTGCTGATAACTGTCTGACCCATTCTTCCAGTTCCATTCCCCTGATTCCGGCGTTTCCGGCAAACAGAAGCGGACACACAAAATCATAATAAGTTTCTGCCCTGGAAATATAGGAAGCCAGCATGCCACGTTCATTTACCGTTTCCGAACGCTCCTTCCACGCCGCATACCGTTTTTCCGGCTGTTTCATCGTGCCAACCAGAATCAGCTTTTCCCTTGCTCTTGTCATGGCAACATACAGTACCCGCAGTTCTTCCGCAATCATTTCCTCATTCATCTGCCTGGCTATGATTTTCTTTAACAGAGTGGCAGATTTTACTCTGAGCTCCGTATCTACAAATTCCGGACCAAGTCCCAGTTTTGCATGAAAAATCATCCGGCTTTTCATATCCTGCCGGTTAAATTTCTTTTCCATGCCGCACAAAAATACCACCGGAAATTCCAGTCCTTTACTTTTATGAATACTCATAATCCGCACCATTTTTCCTGTGTCGCCGTTTCCCGCTTCGCCAAAATCCACTTCATATTTTATCAGACGGTCAATATAGCGGATAAAATCATACAGACCACTAAAGCTGGTGGACTCATACTGCTTTGCCCGGACGGTGAGCATATCCAGATTTCCCCGGCGGCGTTCTCCTCCGGGCATAACCGTTACCACATCATAAAAACCACTGTACCGGTAAAAATGCTCCATCAGCTCATGAATGCTGACATATTCTGCTTCCTCACGAAGATGGTCATATAATGCAAAGAATCTGGCTGCTTTTTCTCCAATAGCACTGGTTCTCTCCTCCGCTTCCGCCTTCCCTGTCAAACAGCACCTGGCTGCCTCTCTTGCCGCCTCGTACAGACAGCGGTTCGTTTTATGTTCCATGGAAACCGCTCCGTACTTCACCCGGAGTTCCGCCATTTCCTCCGCACAGAAACCGCCAATCGGTGAATGAAGTACCGCTGCAAACGGAATATCCTGCTTCGGATTGTCCAGAATCCGCAGAAAATCCAGTGTTTTCCGTATTTCAAAGGTCTTAAAGTAGCCGGAGCTGGTATCCGCATACGCCGGAATTCCCTGTTCTGCAAACACCTCCAGAAAAGCCTCTGACCAGCCGCTCATGGTACGAAGCAGAATCACAATATCACCATAATCCACGTTTCGTTCCTCACTGCCAATCGTAAGATCCGAATGCATCAGTTCCCGGATACGCTGCGCCACGGCAAAAGCTTCTGCCTGCACCTTTGTCTTCTCCTCCTGGCTTAATTCTCCTTCTTCCACTGTTTCAGCCGTCACGGATTCCTCTTCCTGTTCCGCAGCGGAATCCGCCTGTCCTGCCCCTGTTCCAGACGCTTCTTCTTTCTCCTCCTGCATGGATACAAACAGCACCTCCGTGCCATGGGCTTCCTTTTCCTCCGGATAACTGGCACCAAAATAAAGAGAAGCCGCCGCATCGTATTCTACTTCTGTAGACTCTTTATGCATAAGTCCGGCAAACAATACATTAATCGCATCCAGAATTCCTTTCCTGCTCCGGAAATTTTTTGCCAGGTCTATTTTCTGTTCTTTTCCCGAATCTCCATACGTTTCATATTTCTGCATGAACAGTTCCGGGCATGCCATACGGAAACGGTAAATACTCTGTTTGACATCTCCCACCATGAACACATTGGGCTGCTCCCTCCATGCTCCGGACACACTGGTCAGCACCAGTTCCTGAATCAGGTTGCTGTCCTGGTATTCATCAATCATAATTTCATCATATCTGGCAGACAGCGTCTTTGCTGCCTCCGTAGGAACGGTACTGCCGTCTGCTGCCTGTTCTACCAGAATTTTCAATGCTTTGTGTTCCAGATCATTAAAATCCAGCAGATTCTTTTCTGCTTTTTCCTTCTCATAGCGCTGTGCAAATGCCTTTGTTACAGACACCAGCCCCTGCATCGGCTGTTCCATATGCACTATGCTGTTCCATAATTCTTCCGGGTCTTCGTAAAAAAAATCCTCTTTCAGCTTCTTTATCTGCTTTTTGATATGTTCCCGCAGATTTTTCGCCAGCTGCTTCTTTTCTTCGGAAACTTCCTGCTTTTTCGAAGACAGCCGTCCCAGTTTAAACTCATCCAGTGCCCTGGCTAATGTCATATAATCCGTAGCCGCTGCTGCCAGGGAACACAGGACTGCCCTGTCATCTTCAAAGGTTTCCCGGTACAAAAACGGTCCATCTGCTTCTTCTGTCAGCGCAATCATACGCTCTGCCACCGCCAGACAGTCCGTCAGGCAGCTTTTTGCTGCCCTGCATACCTGTTCCAGCATGGGATGCGCCAGGAACTCTTCTTTGGAAAGCCAGAAGGCTTCCGTCAGGCCATCCAGCCATTGCTCCGGCCATGGCTGGCTCATGGCGGTATTATACAGTCTCCTGACATATTCCATCACCGCCTCATCATTTCTGGCAGAACCAAAACATTCGGTAAAAGAAAGAAACGAAGTTTCTTCTTTCTCATAGCATTCCTCCAGCACTTCTTCCAGAACATCCGATTTCAGTAAAGAAAGTTCCGCTTCATCTCCAATGCGGAACCCCGGATCCAGCTCAATCCGGTGAAAAAATTCCCGGATAACGGACAGACAAAAGCTGTGAATCGTCGTAATCTGGGCATTGTGAAGTAAAAGCATCTGCCGCTGCAGATGGGTATTTTCCGGATTCTGCTCCAACGCAGATTCAATAGCCGCACCAATACGCTCCCTCATTTCTGCCGCTGCCGCATTCGTGAATGTCACAATCAGCAGACGGTCAATATCCTGTTTTTCTTCTGTTACTTTTTTTATAATCCGTTTTACCAGCACTGCCGTTTTACCGGAACCAGCAGCGGCAGCCACCAGCAGATTGCAGTTTCTTGTATCTACTACCTTCTGCTGTTCCGGGGTCAATCTGATTTCTGCCATGGTCTACTCCTCTCTATCCGGTCCGTTATCCAGATTTTCTATCCTGCCTTCCCGCAGTTTTTCAAACACATCCTCATCACTGAGCGGTTCCAGCATACGGTATCTGCTTCCACTCTTTTTATCAAAGCCGCACACCGAAGCATAACTGCAGTAATCACATCCGGTCCGCTGCCTGCACTTATATGGGGCAATCTCTGCTGAACCGGACAGAATTTCCTCGCTCTCCTCCTTCAGTTTCCGGTAAACATAATCAAAAATTGCTTCAAACATGGCACTGTCTGCCACTTTGGATGATTTTTTGTATTGTCCTTCCTTATCCGTTTCTACCGGAATCCGCAGCGACTTTACGGATGCCGCCAGTCCTCCGGCTGCATCCTGAAACTCATGGTCCAGCCGCCGGACAATTTCCCTTTTGCTGTTGACCAGCCCTTTCACCCGCTGTTTTTTCAACACTTCCTTCTCTGCATGGTCGGACTTATCCACAATCGGGTCATCCACATGATAAAAAAACATAGCCGCCGGAACAGCGTCTTTATTTTCCTTGTCCCGGAGTACTGCCGTCATATACATGGCAAGCTGCATGGAAAGTCCATAGTACAGTTCTTCCATGGAAAAATCCCGGGTGCCGGATTTATAATCCACAATTTTAATCAGTTTTCCCTGTTCTGTTTCACAGGAATCCACACGGTCAATAATTCCATACAGACTTAAATTCCGGTCCGTATGGAAAAAGGATTTTTCAAAAGCCTCCGGCAGAAAATCACTGCCAGCCAGCTGCACCGTTAAAATATCCAGCGTCTTTTTCAGTACCCGTTCCATCTGCTTTGTCAGATAGCGGTTTCTGGCAGAGCTTGTAAAGATATCCGTGGAATATTCTTCCACCGCCTTTTTAGCACAACGCTCTGCCAAAGCACTTCGTTCTTCCACGGAAATTTCCTGCCACTTCTTTCCCATGGCAAGCACTTCTTCTCCAAACCTCTTCAGCCCGTCATGGTACAGATTACCGATATCCGGCGCCTGCAGCCGGTATTCCTGCCGTTCTTCCAGGGACAATCCATACTTTAAGAAATGGGCAAACGCACAGCGGGCGTACTGCTCCATCCGGGTCACACTGCCCACAATGGTATTGCCATACAATGCCTTTGCTGTCTCCGCCGACAACTGTTCCTTTTCTGCCTGCATTACCGCCTGGCGTATCAGCCGTTCCAGTTCTTCCTCCCATATATTATCTGCATGCCAGCGGTACAGTTCCCCAAAAATGCTTTCCGCTTCCCCGGCAGCAAATTCCCGCAGGGAGGTCAGAAATGCTCTCCGTCCCTTATCGTTCTGCACCAGTGACTCGGCCTCAGAATCATACTCTGTGCGGATAACAAGAGATGGAAACAATGCCTTCAGCTTCCCAATCAGATAAGAGGTACGAACGGTTTTTCCATCCGTTCCCACTGCTGCATACGTCAGATACAGACGCTCCGACGGTTTTGTCAGATTCATGTATAAATAAAACTGCCCATTGCCTGCCCGCGTCACCGGGTCCGGTGCCAGTTCAAACCGTTCTCCCGACAGTTCCTTTCTGTCCTTGTCACTCAAAATCCCCTGATTTCCCGATACCGGCGGTACCTTGCCGTCATTTACCCCAAGGAAAAACAACGCCCTGATTTCCTTTAATCGTGTTCGCTCCATGTCACCAATCACAATCTGCTCAGAGCCGGTTGGAATCAGACCAACCTTGGCTTCCCTGAGTCCCGTTTCCACCAGTTCCCGGTACTCCTTCGGTGTAATTTTTTCCTTTCCCAGAAGTTCCACCAGATGGTCAAACAGTTCCAGCACAACCCGGTATACCTGGGCATATTCCCGGGCACGGAGACGGTCCCCTTTTGCCAGGAATTCCTCTTCCTTCTGTTTTAAACGCTGTTCCAGACCATGGTCCTTTAAAAAATAGAACAGTGTCCGGGTCCGGTCCTCCACCGTAGCCTCCGGATTCTGAAATACATCGATGAGTGGTTTTACTTCTGAAACCAGCCGTTTTCTAAGACTGTTCAGTTCTTCCAGCGATACTTCCGTTCTGGTGCGATAGGTCCGTTTCCATTCCTTCTCAAACTGGTAACCTTTGATTCCGAGAGCAAGACAGTAATTTTCCAGGCTCCATACCTGCTCCTTCTCCCAGCCGGACAACGCATTTTTCACATAAGACAATACGCCTTCCGTATGTAACCCTGCTTCCGCCAGACGCAGCACCGCTTTCAGATATTCTGCAAAGGTATTCTCCGACATATTCTTTTTATAATCCAGGAAACATGGAATCCCGGAATTGGTCAGTTCCTGCTCCATCAGTTCTCCGTACTGGTTAATATCGCTGACGATGACCGCAATGTCCCGGTAGCGGTAGCCTTTCTGCTGAATCAGATGCAGAATTTTCGTTACGGCATACCGGCATTCCGCTTTTGCGTCAGCTCCGGCATACACGGTCAGTTCCCCATCGGTTTCCTTTTTATTTGACTTTACCGGATAACGGAACAGACTGCCCCAGAGATGATGCAGGGTACTTCCGGCGGGATGACGGTAATCTTCTGCCCCGGCTTCCACCGGCTCCAGAACCTCACAGCGCACTTCCTCCGCCAGTTTTGTTACTCTCTGCACGGTATTCCGGCTCATGGCAAACAGGTCATGTTCTTTTTTTGGCGCAAATACCGCATCCTTTGGAATGGTAACGGAAAGATACACTGTTTTTGCGAGACGCAGCAATTTCCGTAAAAGCTCATACTGGGACGGAGTAAATCCGGTAAATCCTTCCAGTACTACCACACAGTTTTTCATGCAGCGGGACTCCCCGATGCACTCCGCCAGTGCATCATAAATGCCTTCTGACGTCATATACTGTTCCCCAAGCAGTTCCCGGAACTTCCGCAGCAGCAGCAGTATATCCGCAAGCTTTTTGCAGAGAAGTTCCTTCTCCTTGTTTTCCTCTATCATTTCCAGCAGTTCTGCTTCTCCAATACCGTACTGGAACAATTCCGAAAGCAGGGATTTTGCTTCCTCTACAAATCCATTCTGTCCCGCATTTGCACCAAACAGTACGAGTTCGTCCCGGCATTCTGACAGTACCCGTTTCATTACCATACTCTTGCCGATGTCCTTTAACACCTTGCGCTGTTCCCTGCCAAGCTCCTCAAATACCTTGTGGGCAAGCCGGGCAAGACTCAGTACATCAATATTAAAAATCCCCCCGGCCGGATTATGCTGTACCAGCTCCTTCTGTGTCTGTAACGTAAACTGTTCCGGCACAATAAAATAATAGTCCGTTTCCGGATGTTCTGCCGCAAGGCGGGTGATATGCCCATACAAATAGGTTGTTTTTCCTGTGCCGGAGGCACCTAAAATAAACTGTAATGCCATGACATTCTCCTTCATATACTGTATCAGAAAATCTTTGGAGGTGCTTATGTCCAAAACAAAAATTGTCGTTTTTAAGCTGAAAGAACTGCTTCTGACCGCCGCTCTTGTTGTCTTTGGTGTCGCAATATTACTCCTCGTGGTTGCCCTGGTTTCCATGGAGAAGGAATCCACTCCCGGCATCACTCCACCATCCGCCCAGAGCGACAGCACAGAAACCTCCGCCATGTACTATCCCGGCGTCTATACCTCAACCATGGAGCTGAATGACACCACGATTCATCTGGAACTGGTCTGCGACAGTGACCACATCAATTCTGTCCGCCTCGTCAATCTGGATGAAGCAGTGGAAACCATGTACCCACTCTTAAACCCGGCACTGGAAGACCTGGAACTGCAGTTAAGTAAAAATATTCCATTCGAAGAACTGGAACTTACGGAGGGCAGTACATATACGCAGACGCTGCTGATGGAAGCAATTGAACGGACGCTGGAAAAGGCAGTGGTGGAATAAAGAATTAAAATACTGTTACAGCGTTTATAAGCCTACCTGTACCACCATGTACAAGGCAGGCTTATTTTCGTCCTATTGTTTCAAATTAACTATTCAATACCTTCCTAATTACGTTTCAAATTACATTTCTTCCAGTTCTGCCAGCCACATCCCTGCACAGGCGTCACTTGGCATCCGCAGGTCTCCTCTTGGGGACACACCGACAGAGCCAACCTTTGGACCATCCGGCAGACAGGAGCGTTTAAACTGCTGGCTGAAAAATCTACGGTAAAATGTTTTTAACCAGTGCAGTATTACCGCATCCTCGTATTCTCCTGCAAAAGCATACTTTGCCAGACGGAATACTTTCTTTGGAGCAAATCCAAAGCGCAGAATATAGTAAAGGAAGAAGTCATGCAGTTCGTAAGGTCCTACTAAATCTTCGGTCTTCTGGGAAATCTGACCGTCCTCCGGCGGCAGCAGTTCCGGACTGACCGGAGTATCCAGAATATCCGTCAGAACCTTTTCCAGTGTTGTCCCCTTTGCTTCCACAGCAAAATATGCCACCAGATAACGCACCAGTGTTTTGGGAATGGAACCGTTCACGCCATACATGGACATGTGATCGCCATTGTAGGTTGCCCAGCCAAGCGCCAGTTCGGACAGGTCACCAGTACCGATTACCATACCATTACAGCCATTGGCAATGTCCATCAGCACCTGGGTACGCTCTCTGGCCTGGGAATTTTCATAAGTCACATCATGCTTTGTCTCATCGTGGCCGATATCTTCAAAGTGCTTCCTCACGGATTCTTTAATGGACACTTCCCGGACTGTTGTTCCAAGCTCCTTTGCCAGTGTTATCGCATTGTTGTAGGTCCGGTCTGTCGTTCCAAAACACGGCATGGTAACAGACACAATTCCCGTTCTCGGAAGGTTCAGCAGGTCAAAGGCTTTGCAGGTTACCAGCAATGCCAGTGTGGAATCCAGACCACCGGAAATACCAATGACTGCGGATTTGCAGTTCGTATGCTGCAGACGTTTCTTTAACCCAAGTGCCTGAATCATACTGATTTCCGCAGCACGTGCCTGACGCAGTGCAGGGTCCGCCGGAACAAACGGCGATTTCTCTATTTTTCTCGTCAGCGGCGTTTCTGCCACTTCATCCAGCATGGATGGATAGGAAAAAATAATTTCCGTATAATCTTCCCTCTCTGCCGCAGCAAAACTGTCGATTCTTCTGCGTTCACTGCGCAGCTTCTGCACATCAATCTCCGATACCAGAAGTCCTGTCGTAAAACGGCTTTCTTCCAGAACCGTTCCATTTTCCACAATCAGGTTATGACCGGCAAAGACCAGGTCTGTCGTGGACTCACCCTCTCCGGCACAGGCAAAAATATAAGCAGACAGCAGTCTTGCAGACTGGTTCTTTGCCAGTTCCCTGCGGTATGCTGCTTTTCCAATCACTTCATTGCTGGCGGACAGATTGACAATCACATTGGCTCCTGCCAGGGCATGACGGCTGCATGGCGGCACCGGTGCCCACAAATCCTCACAGATTTCCGCAGCCAGGGTAATCCCGGCAGTCTCACAGCCAAACAGCAGATTCTGTCCAAACGGCACCAGCTGGCCGTCCACAAACACATCCACCACTTCTGCCCTGCCTTCCGCAAAATGCCGTCCCTCAAAAAATTCAGAATGATTTGGAATATACTGCTTCGGAATCAGACCAAGCAGTTCACCATTCTGGATGGCAGCCGCCACATTGTAAAGCTTGTCCTTAATTTCCAAAGGAAGTCCCACGAAAACAAAAACGTCCTTTCCCTCTGTCGCTTCTGCAATCTTCCACATGGTTTTCTTTGCTGCATTTAACAGTGTATCCTGCAAAAACAGGTCACCGCAGGTATATCCGGTAATACCAAGCTCCGGGAATACTAAAACCTTAATCCCCTGTAATTCCGCTTCTTCTATCAGCTGTATGGTCTGCTCCCCATTCCAGAGGCAGTCTGCCACCCTGACTTCGGGAGTTGCTGCTGCCACTTTGATAAATCCATCCTTCATACGAATCCTCCTGTTCCGAAACCATTCTAAAAAGAATCCCGCCTGCATACTTTGCGGTTATTGTTTAGTAGATATTATATCTCACTTTTTTGTGATGCACAACTAAAGTTTCACGGAAAATTTCGGGGGAATTCAACAACAGTACAGTTCACTCGTACCTCGTAAATTGTAACTCAGCAACATTTTCTCCTGCACCGTCCTGCAAATTCTTCAAACAGTTCCAAAAGCTTTTCCTCCAGCTTTTTTCTCTTTCCCGGCTGGAATACTTCCATGCTGCACTCCAGAAGCAGTTCCTCATTCTGTTTCACAAAATATGACACCTTATGTATTGTTTTATTTCTCAGTTCTGCCCGCAGACAGTAGATGCTTTGCTTCACTGCTTTTATTTCCTGAAACTCTGCTTTACCGTAATTACTTTCCCACACTGCGGCAATGTTGTCCTGACTTATGTCACAATTCAGTTCTTCCCCTATGCCAAGGAAAAACTGTGCCTGGGCATCTTCTACGTCCCCTTTGGGAAAATACTCATACATCTGGTAAATTTCTGCGGTTCCCATGTCCCCCGAATCAAAAAAATGCTTATCCCGGGGCATTTGAATCTCCAGAACGGAATCATCAAAAAGCGTCAGTTCCTTTACCTCGAACTTATTCCCAGCGGCAGCATCTGTCAGCTGCTGACAGCGGTCAAAGGCTTCCAGTACCATGCGGCCAAGGGTTTCCGGTGCGATTGTGGAGTCAAATTCCAGTGGGGTGGGGAAGGTCAGGAGACCTGGTTTTCCTGTGGAAGAAGCTGTCTCAAAAAATAATTCCTTCCCTTTATGTTTCAACCAGGACAATCCAAGTTCATACCTGTTTTCCAGTACATGATACCTAATACTACATCTGAGATATTTTTGATAAAGCTGATTTAACGTCTTCACTTCTGCCAAATCCAGTTCCAAAACTTCCATTTTCTCATTATGTTCTTCCCTTGTCATTCCAGTTTTATTGTAAATTTCTTCTTGTGTCATATCACCGTATGCATTATACTTCATCAATTCCGCAAATACATATTTTCCAAATGCCTCTTCACTTGAGTTTCTTTCAAAATGCGAATATTCAAAATAATATCCTTTAAAATTTCCATCTGGTTTTAATGTACTACTTTGCAATTCACTAATTACCCTTTTTTTGTCCATGTACAATATCAACGGAATTCTTTCTTTAGATGCTAATTGAAAATTCATATATCCTCTCACTTTCTCCTGCACCGCCCTGCAAATTCTTCAAACAGTTCCAAAAGCTTTTCCTCCAGCTTTTTTCTCTTTCCCGGCTGGAATACTTCCATGCTGCACTCCAGAAGCAGTTTTTTGTTCTGTTGCACAAAATATGACACCTTATGTATTGTTTTATTTCTCAGTTCCGCCCGCAGACAGTAGATGCCTTGCTTCACTGCTTTTATTTCCAGAAACTCTGCCTTACCGTAATTACTTTCCCACACTGCCGTAATGTTGTCCTGACTTATGTCACAATTCAGTTCTTCCCCTATGCCAAGGAAAAACTGTGCCTGGGCATCTTCTGCGTCCTCTTTGGGAAAATACTCATACATCTGGTAAATTTCTGCGGTTCCCATGTCCCCCGAATCAAAAAAATGCTTATCCCGGGGCATTTGAATCTCCAGAACGGAACCATCGAAAAGCGTCAGTTCCTTTACCTCGAACTTATTCCCAGCGGCGGCATCTGTCAGCTGCTGACAGCGGTCAAAGGCTTCCAGTACCATGCGGCCAAGGAGTTCCGGTGCGATTGTGGAATCAAATTCCAGTGGAGTGGGGAAGGTCAGGAGACCTGGTTTTCCTGTGGAAGGAGAAAAATCATTATAATATTGTTTTCCCTTCGTTATCGGCCACGCCAGCTCTATCTTGTACCTGTCTGATTCCACATCGTATTCTATATGGAACATTCTATAATACATATAATAATCCTTCTCCGATTTTGCACCAAGTGATTCCATAATTTTTTCATCTACAGAATCCAAATAATTCTCCCATGTCATTCCAGAAGCTTTCCATACCTCTGATTCCATCCATTCCGGATGATTTAAAAATCTATCCAGGAGATTCAAAATAAACCGACCTATTTCAAACGCCGGCTTATTTTGACCTAACTCGTACATTTCCACATAATATCCTGGTTTCCTTCTGTCTTCCCTTAAAACTTCATACTGCATCTGACAATAAATCATCCCATTACGTTGTAATAAAACAAGTGGTATTCTTTTCTTAAAAGGTAATTTAAATTGCATATTTCCGTCCTTTCTTAAAAAAAACATCAACGTACTTTACACTTTTATTTGATAAATATATCCTCTCACTTTCTCCTGCACCGCCCAGCAAATTCGTGCGATCCGCAGGAAACTTCTAAGGAAGCAATGAATTAATCAGTGCTTCCTTAGGTAGTTGGTGTCTTTAAATGGAGACAAATTTTCTTTTTATTTGTGTTATTACGCTCCAGTATACTTCCATATCACTGTCCTCAAGATTGTTCACACTATCTTCTCCTCCTAGAAACAACGGAACTTTATAACCAGCACATCTTCCATAGACAATCTCCCTACCAAAGTTATTCATCCATTCATCAAAAAATGTTTTTGCTAAACATGCATCAGCATATAATGGAATTTCTTCATTAAGAAATTTATCAAACACACAAGGAATTTCTAACACATCATTAGTCCCTATTTCAAACATTAAAATATTTCCATATGTATTTTTTCTCAAATCAATTCCAAAACAACGCCCAAGCCAATCATAACCAAAAATCTGAAACAAATTCTGAAACTCAGGATATGCTTCACTGACAATCTCTGTCCATTTCTTTACATTGTCCTTTGAAAATGAATTAAACAGCCCATGTCCAAATCTTTTTCCACCTAATTGCATGATAAAATCATTATACAAATCCTCTGAATACTCAATCACGATGTTCTCTTTAAAAAACAATAAGAAATCTCTAATCATATCATTCTCCTTACTGTATCGTAGATTGTCCAAATACCGTTCCATCTGGATAATCTTTAATAGCATTTTTAATTTGTACACCTAAACTTCTATTAACACTCATATTTAATGGATTCCTATTCACTATATCATCTGCTCCGCCTAATTGCAAATCAATAGTATGGTCTACATCATAGAGCACAGGAACCATTCCCCTACGAGAGCCTGTGTTGCCCCTGTGTGCGATTTTAGGACCGAAGTCGAGGTAGTTACCCATAATGAAAAATTTAAGACTTGTTGGGAAAATGTGAAAGACAGGATTTCTTAAGATGCCACTAAAATAAGCAGGGGCGAAAATAGTGCCGGTGGGTGAAATGTGGTTTGGTATTAAGGAAATATTTCATCCCTCTTGTACCCCCTCTTGCGTGCCATTGTAACCTGGACGTTTTGAGGGTGTCAAGAAAATGTTACGAATTTGTTACATTCTACTCCATGTAATATGCCACTATGTCTTTTCTCAATTTGCATAACATCTCTTCTTCTGGAATATTCAGATAATACAAATCTCCATCCTCTAATACACCATTTGAAGCATCTTCCGCATTGTCTGCGCATTCAATAACAAATGCTTCCCTTGAGTTTAAGTATGTTATTTTACAATAACAGTTATTATACACTAAGTAACGATATTGTTTTACTCCTATCATCTCATTCTTAAACCCTAGTTCTAAAAATATCCTTTCAACTTTTTCCCTCAAAGTATTTATATCCATTTTCCTGCTCCTATTCGATGATATTGTAGGATTCTGTCTCCACCCCAATTAACTTTAAAGCCTCCGCCTTCCTCAAATGGTATTCCTTTATAACTACCTTTACTTAGGGGGTTCACATCGTATCCATTTTTTAACAGATATTCATATAGTTCATTTCCACTTACACCGGCAAGCTTACTTGGATCAACTAGCAAATCATCTAACTTGTTAATTGAATTTAAGCCACCCTTCCCCCCAGCACCAGCTGCTTTCTTTGCCGTTTTCCCAGCCGTCCCAGCCTTATCCGCCGCTTTCTGTGCATCATGAATACCGTCCAGTCCGTTTCCGGCATCTTTCATCTTATCGTATGCCTTTGCTGCATCCGCAGTGGCACCACCTGTAACTATTCCTGCCCATTTGGCTGCGGTTGCCACATTTCCCCATCCGGGAATGCAGGCAGCTCCTGACATGGCAGCTTCACCAAGGTTACCTTCCATCAGATAGATTACCGCATTGGTTGCGTCACAGACTTCCCCAAATACAGGAACCATTCCCACTACATCCAGTGCGGTATGTACTTTTTTAAGAAAACGTCATTCCGTTAATTACCTGGGAGGCAGTGTTACAAAAGGAACTGATACCGTTTCCTTTTTTCTTTGGGGCTGTTTTTTAAGAGAATTGTATAACCTGGACTGCCACATGTCCATAACAAAATGGAACAATTTAAAAAATGTACAAAACTATACTGCCAATTTCATAAGTGCTCGAAAATCCTTGCTCTTGTCTATATCCTTCCCACTACCGGGGTGGATCAGGGACTTTTGCCCATTCGAAATGTGCACTGCCAGGCGCACCACGCAAAAAAGGGTGCCACATCTCTGCAGCACCCTGATACTCCATCTTATGTACCCCTGGATTCTTTTGTTACGGTTTTCTTTTGCCACCGCCATCTTTTGCAGGTGTCTTCCTTCGTCACCGCCATCTCACGTAAGCCTATGTAAGTTTTCTTCGGTATGTCATCCTACGTAAGTCATCCAGAAGGTTCTTCGGTAAGTTATCCTTCGTGAGACAATCTTTGGTACTGTCCCTCTTATGTACCTTACCGTATTTCCTAATCGTCCTTATCCCAAAATGCCGGTTCCTGTATTTTGACTCCTAGCAAAGCTAGGTGGGTAACCTCAAATAAGTTTCTGCCTTCCACTGCGTATCGGAGGCCTGACATCCGCTTAAAGATATTGGAATCCCGTTTAAAGTAATGTAGGTTCAAAATAACAGGAGTATCGCACACCCTAGGATAAGAACTTTTGTGATTTTATTTTACTACATTCTCTTACATTTATCAAGTATTTATTTCTTCCATCTTTGGAAAAGTAAAGTGGAAGGTTGTACCTTTTCCGACAAAACTCTCCACCTGAATCGTTCCGCCATGCTTTAAGCAGATCTGCCTTGCAATGGCAAGTCCCAGACCGGAGCCTTTGGCATTCTGGCGTAGCTTGGATTTGTAAAATTTTTCAAAGATATATGGCAGTTCTTCTTCGGAAATACCAACACCTTCATCCCGGATGGACACCCGGATATTCTCATCACATTCCACCGTAATGTACACACTGGAGCCATCCTTTGAAAACTTGATGGCATTATCAATAATAACAACAAACATCTGGCGCAGGCGCACATAGTCTGCCATCATCATACACGGTTCTTCCGGCTGGTTCATGACAATTTCTATCTGGCGCTCATCCGCAATTGCCCAGGCAGTACGCCTGATGTCCTTGAATACCTGCTGTAAATGCACTGGTTCTTTCTCTATGGCAAAATCCGGGTTCTGCATTTTGGACAGCAGCAGCAAATCGCCTACCAGACGTTCCATGCTCTGGCACTCCGACAGCATTCTCGCATAGTACTGGTTTCTGCGTTCTTCATCCACCACCACGCCGTCCACCAGGGACTCGGTGTAACCCCGCACCACGGTAATCGGAGTCCGGAGTTCATGGGATACATTGGCAAAGAAATCCAGGCGCATCTGCTCCATGTTTTTCCGTTCTACTTCATTTTCTGCCAGTTTATCCGCCAGAAAGTCAATGGTAGTTGCCAGTTCCCCGATTTCATCGTACCGGATAATTCCGGTTTCCGCCCCATAATTGCCGGAAGCCAGTTCCAGGGCGGTAGAACGCATGCTCGTAATCGGCTGGGTCAGACTCCTTGCAAACGGAATGGCAATAACGAACGAAATCATCAGCGCCACCATGCCACTCATTAAAATCATGGACCAGCTGCTGGCTACAACCTCTTTCTGCGTCTCTACCGGAGCATTCAGAATGATGGCACCTGCCACCTCCCCATTGATACCCTGTACCGGCACACCCACCGTCACAACGTCACATTCGTGATAGGCACTGAACTTCGTGCGGGTTTCTATCTTACTGCTGAATGCCTGTTCTGCTATCTCCACATACTCCTGGGATAACACCGATACATCCAGACCAATGGACATATCCGTACCAAGGGGATGCAGTGCCTTCGGATTGGAAATCGACCAGATTTCCGTTCCTTCCAGTTCGCTGAACATCTGCAGATAATTCCACCACTCACTGCTCAGCTTATCCTTAAAATAAGTGGAACAGCGGCTGGAAATACCCTGCGCTTTCTGAATCAGCTGCTGTTCATACTGCTCTACCGTTGCCTCTTCATACATTCTCATGTACAACACGCCCAGCAGTACGGCAAACACCGTAATCACCGCCGCAAAACGGGTGTATGTTTTGATAAAAAGACGATTGTATTTTGGTTTTAATGTTTCTTCTTTCATTGCTGTCCTTCAATCTCAAACTTGTAGCCAACACCCCAGATGGTCTTAATGCCCCACTGCGGATGGTCTACGGCATCCAGTTTTGCCCGGAGCCGCTTAATATGGGAATCCACAGTTCTTGGATCACCATAATAATCAAAACCCCAGAGACTGTCCAGCAGATTATCTCTGGTAAAGACCTTGTTCGGATTGCTGGCCAGGGTCCACATCGTTTCAATTTCCTTTTTCGTCAGTGCCATCTTCGTATCACCGATGGAAAGGGTATACTCCTCCAGATTAATTTCCAGGTTGCCCACACGGAGAATATTCGTATTGGACTCCTTTTCCCCCTTTGTCATACGGCGGAGTACGGCACGTACCCTTGCCATGACCTCACTTGGACTGAACGGCTTGACAATATAATCATCTGCGCCGATATCCAGACCCATGATTTTCTCAAAATCCTCTCCTCTGGCAGTCACCAGAATCACCGGCACATCCGACTTGGCACGGATTTTGCGGCAGACCTCATACCCATCTTCCTTTGGCATCATGACATCCAGCAGAACCACTACCGGATTATACTGGTTAAACAGCCGCACTGCC
Source organism: Lachnospiraceae bacterium (assembly GCA_017938285.1). Lineage (GTDB taxonomy): Bacteria > Bacillota > Clostridia > Lachnospirales > Lachnospiraceae > SIG299. The sequence goes on along the minus strand of JAGBBW010000061.1, from coordinate 20,966 downwards.
TCTTCCCCATCCGAAGCCACCACCGGCTCAAATCCTTCTTTTTCTGCATATAACGATAAAATACTGGTAATGTCCGGATTGTCGTCCGCAATCAATATGTAGGACATACTATCATCCTCCTTTTCTTATATAACTCAGTACCTGTAAAACCTTTTACCACTTGTTATCAGGGAAACGCTGATTAAAGCCTTTTCCCCGCCGAATTTGCGCAGTGAAGCTGCAGTTTTTACTGTAACTTCGTTCTTCCTTAGTTACAGTATATTTTACTTTTACGATTATGACAAGATTAAAGTAACTGGAAATTGTGTCAAAATTGTTGCTGGATATTACACTGCATTACTTTTTTTCCTGACCAAAACAGCGATACAGCAGCAAAATGTCCCAGTAATGACAATGTTTTGCCATGGTTCTGACAAAAAAGGCTGATATACTGTGTTCAGGATGTGACGCAAGGATTTTATGTTAGGAGGAATAGCCATGAGGCTAAAAAATTATTTAAAAGTATTTTTTATCTTCGGCTTAATTCTTTTCCTCGGAGTTTCTGCTCCGCTCTCTAACCAGATGGTTACTGCTTATGCGGACGAAACTCAGGATATCAAACTGAATGTAAATTCCCAGACTATCGTAAAAGGAAAGTCTTTTTCCATTTATGTATACAATCTGAGTGAGGGGCAGACTGTTTCTTATGTATCTTCTGCTCCGGCTGTTGTCTCTGTGGATGAGTACGGTACGGTTACCGGCAATCTTGTTGGTACAGCTACCATCCTCGTCACTGTCACAGAAGGAGAAAACACCATTGCTCTTCTTTCCTGCGATATCAAGGTTGGACCGCCTGCTATCAGCGTACAGTTCTCCAGGTTGGAACTGACGATGACGGTTGGCCAGAAATTAACGCTCGAGCGAAATATCCAGCCTTTAAACGCAGCAGAGACCGCAAAGTTCTCCAGCTATGACAAGACAATCGCTTCTGTCAGCGCCGGTGGTCGTATTACTGCCAGAGCTGAAGGGGCTACGTACATATTTGCCCAGATTGATAATGGTCGTTTTGCAGTTTGTAAAGTTTATGTTTATCCAAAGGGAACCGATTTAGAAGAACTTTCTGCAGAAGTTCCGGAAGACGGTATGCTCCCGGCTGACGTAAGCGAAGATGTTTCTGATCCTCTTCTGAATAACACAGAGGAAGTTGATTTTGAAACATTCCTTAAGAATTTGAATGCCGCTGGTAAAACTGCTGAAGATGCAGAATCCGCGACGGGTGATGCCAACTAACTAATCTATGCGAACAGCACCATACGGTACAAAATCATAAGGAGGTGCAGTTACTGCACCTCCTCATTTTTATGTTCTTATAAAATAACCACTGTTTCTTCCTGCCTCTTGTAACGGCCTACAGGTTAATTACATCCTTCATGCTGTACATTCCGGCACCCTTACCAGCCAGATATTTCGCTGCAGACACGGCTCCCTTTCCAAAAATAGCCTTGGAATAAGCCGTATGCTTAAATTCAATAACCTCGTCAGTTCCAGCAAAAATCACTTCATGTTCCCCGACAATTGTGCCGCCACGTACTGCACTAATGCCGATTTCCTTCTTTTCACGCTTTACACGTTCCCTGGAACGGTCATACTTATATTCATATTCATTGTTCAGTGCTTCGTTAATGGCATCTGCCAGTGCCAGTGCCGTACCGGATGGCGCGTCTACCTTCTGGTTATGATGCTTTTCCACAAGTTCAATATCAAAATTTGCCTCAGAAAGTACTTTTGCCGCAGCCTGTACCAGACCAAGCAGCAGATTCACACCAAGGGACATATTGGCAGAACGTAAAATAGCAAGATTTTTGGATGCCATCTCTATTTTTTTCAGCTGTTCCTCATTATAACCGGTGGTACAAAGCACCAATGGAAGATTTTTTGCCATACCAACCGCCAGAATATCATCCAGAGCTGCAGGAGCCGAGAAATCAATCAGCGCATCTGCTTCCACATTACAGTCCTTAATGGACGGAAATACCGGATAAGCGTCCAGCTGTTCACCGGAAATGTCCACACCTGCTACAATTTCTGCATTTTCATCTTCTTTTACAATCTGGCTGATGACACGACCCATCTTTCCGTTACAGCCACACATAATAATTCTTGTCATTCTTTTCTTTTTCCTCCTGTAAAAATACAACGCAGGAGGCTGCCACATAAAACATGTTTCCATGCGGCAGCTCCTTCTTCTTTTCTCAGACCCTATCCAGGTATTATTGTTATTTTACCAGACCAACCTTCTTCATTTCTTCGTAAAGAACCTTGGCATGTGCTTCTTCCATTTCTGTTAATGGCATACGCATTGGACCAACTTCCATGCCCATCAGGTTTAATGCCTTCTTGACCGGAATCGGATTTACTTCACAGAACAGCGCACGAATCACCGGCAGATACTTCATCTGAAGCTCTAAGCTGCCCTTTACATCACCTGCCAGGTACTTTGCACAGATATCGTGGGTATCCCGTGGTGCAATGTTGGATAATACAGAAATTACACCCTTGCCGCCAATGGACATCATTGGAGTAATCAGTCCGTCTTCACCGGAATAAATATCAATGTCACCCTGGCATGCTTCCAGAGTTTCTAATGTCTGTGGCAGATTGCCGGTGGCATCCTTCATGGCGATAATGTTATCATACTCTTTTACCATAGCAGCTGCGGTTGCAGGAAGAATGTTGCAGCCGGTTCTTCCCGGAATATTATATAAAATAAGAGGAATATTTACGGATTTGGCAATGGTACCAAAATGCTGGATCAGACCCTTCTGGGTTGCCTTGTTGTAGTATGGAGTCACTACAAGGGCACCATCTGCTCCTGCCTTTTCTGCTTCCTTTGTCAGAAATACTGCTGTTTCTGTACAGTTGGAACCTGTACCTGCCACAACAGGAATTCTCTTTGCAGTCCTTTCCACCGCATAACGGATACACTCCACATGCTCATCGTGGGTCAGTGTGGAAGCCTCTCCTGTAGTTCCTACAATAACAATACTGTCGGTACCGTTTTCCACCTGAAAATCGATTAACTCGCCCAGCTTATCGAAATTTACTTCTCCATTTTCCTTGAATGGTGTAACAATGGCTACACCTGCGCCTGTAAAAATTGCCATTTTCATATCCCCTTCCTTGTTTGCGATTGTCCGTATTGTAACACTCTGCAATGGACTTTGTCAACTCATTACAGATTTTTAGTACTATTATATTACACTGGCCAGCTGAAGTTCGTATAATTTTTTATAAATTCCATCCTGGGCCAGAAGCTCCTGATGAGTGCCGCTTTCCCGGATACGTCCTTTATGCATGACCATAATTTTATCCGCATGCTGTATGGTAGACAGACGATGCGCCACCATAATGGTCGTTCTTCCCTGCATAAGCTTTTCCAGTGCCTCCTGGATTAACTGTTCCGTTTCGGTGTCAATGTTTGCCGTAGCTTCGTCCATTACAAGAATTGCCGGATTATATGCCAGTGTTCTTGCGAAAGAAATCAGCTGGCGCTGTCCGGCGGAAAGTGTGGCACCACGCTCAGTCACCGCCTCATCATATCCATGCTCCAGCTGCTCAATAAAACCGTCTGCATTGACATAACGGGCAGCTTCTTTGATTTCCTCTTCTGTAATGGTTTCATTCTTTAAACGGATGTTGGATCTGATATCTCCGGTGAACATAAACACATCCTGCTGTACCTGACCGATAGCACCACGCAGTTCATCGGTACTCATGTCCTTAATATCCACGCCGTCAATGGTAATACGCCCCTTCTGGATATCATAATATCTGCCAATCAGATTCAGAATGGAGGACTTTCCAGCACCGGTAGCACCGACAAAGGCCACCCGCTGTCCAGGTTCTATGGTAAAACTGACATCCTTTAAAATCCAGTCTTCTCCCTGGTAAGCAAACCAGACATGCTCAAACACGATACGTCCTTTGATTCCATCCATCTGCACCGGCTGTTCCGGATTCTTTACAAGAGACTCCTCATCCATAATGGTGAAAATCTTTTCTGCCGATGCCATGGCAGACTGCAATGTGGAAAACTGCTCTGCCAGTTCCTGAATCGGTTCAAAGAAAGAACGGATATAATCCGAAAATGTATATAACACACCGGCGGTTATTACGCCTTCCAGTACCACACTGCTTCCTGCCCCCAGAATGATACAGAGTGCCACAATGGACAAAATGTACATCAGTGGACGGAAAATAGCGAACACCAGCATTTCCCGGTAGCTGGCATGGAATAAATCCCTGGCGCGGTCTTTAAATTCCATGTTCTTTTCCCGCTCTTTCGCAAATATCTGAATCACCTTCATACCGGATAAATGCTCGGAAAGATATGTATTTAGGGCGGTCAGCTTCGTCCGTACAATACGGTAGGTTGTTTTGGAAATCGTTTTAAACACAATGGTCAGTACCACAATTAACGGAAGCAGGCAGAGTGCCAGTACCGCCAGGCGGACATTTAATAGAAACATCACCACGGTCAGACCGATAATTTTCGCTATATTTTTTATCAGACGAACCAGGGTCTGGGTGTACATTTCATTCAGTGCTTCCACGTCATTCGTCACACGGGTCACGATTTTTCCCACCGGTGTAATATCAAAAAAACGCATGGAAAGACTGTGGATATGCTCAAATACTTCCTGACGGATGTTGTAAATAATCGTCTGCCCTGTCAGCTGTAAAATCCAGGTGTTCAAAAAATTAAAAATAAATCCAAGCACCAGAACAACCACATACTGGATACTTAGCGCTGCAATCTGGGAAAAATCCGCAGATTCCGAAAACAGGTCAATTGCCTTACCGGTCAGAACCGGACGGTAAATCTCTATCACTGTTATACCAAGCACTAACAGCAGACAGATCAGAAACTGCCACCAGTATGGTGCGGCATATTTTAAAAGACGGCGAAATACAGGTCCCTGAACCGACTCTTCCATGGAAGATAATTTCTTGCTGCTCATGTCAGTCCATCCCCCTTCCTATACAGCTTCCAGCTGTTTTTCCAGCTGCTGCTTTTCATACAGTCCTGCATAAATACCACCCTGTTCCAGCAGTTCCTCATGGGTGCCGTACTCTGCCATTTCACCATTTTCCAATACAAGAATATGGTCGGCGTTCTGGATGGTGGAAATCCGGTGGGCAATGATAATTGTCGTTTTTCCCGCCCGGTTCTCTTTTAAATTCTTTAAAATCTGCTCTTCGGTATCGGTATCGACCGCAGAGAGGGAATCATCCAGTATCAGAATCGGCGCCTCCTTCATCAGGGCCCTGGCAATGGAGCTTCGCTGCTTCTGTCCGCCGGATACGGTCACGCCACGCTCACCCACCATGGTGGAATACTGCCTTGGAAATTCCATAATGTTATCATGAATGCAGGCCATTTTTGCTGCTTCCTGCACCTTATCCAGATCGTTATATTCTTTGTCTGCCTGGCTTTCCCGGTTATAAAGTTCCTGCTCCAGATACGCTTCTTCGCTTTCCCTGCGGCTTAAAAACAGTTTATGTTTTGTCTTTTCCGCCGGACGCTCTTTAAAATTTCTCACACCAAAAGCAATGTTGGTCTGCAGCGTGTCCGAAAACAGAAAGTTATCCTGTGGAACATACGCAATCTGCTCTCTGAGTGTTTTTAACGGAATCTCGTTAATATCCCGTCCATCAAAGGAAATCATACCGTCCTCTACGTTATACATATGCAGCAGCAGGTTGGCAATGGTTGTCTTGCCGCTTCCGGTACGGCCCAGAATAGCAAGGGTACTGCCCTTTGGAATCTTTACACTGATATCCTTTAACGCTTCCGGCATTGCCTGCCTGTAACGGAAATTTAAACCGGTAAGCTGAATGTCACCCTGCAGAGCCGTAATGCCCGCCACGGTCTTTTCCGTATCCTTAATTTCCGGCTGTTCGTCAAAAATACTCTGGATACGGTTCATGGAAGCAATACCCTGGGAAAACAGGTTGATGCTGTCCCCGGTAGCAATCATCGGCCACACCAGCATACCAATATACTGGTTGAAGGCTACAAACTGGCCTGCTGTAATCGTTCCCTCAGATACAAGATAACCACCATACAATAACGTAATAACGCTGGAAAGACCTATCAGTGCGTCCAAAAGCGGCATAACAACCGCATTCAGTTTTACTACCTGCATATTTTTTTCTTTATTTTTCTGGTTTGCTTTTGCAAAAGACTTCATCTCCTGATGCTCCTGCACAAAAGCCTTAATCACACGGATACCGGAAATGCTCTCCTGCACCTCATCGGTTAAATCAGAAAACGCCTGCTGTTTTTCTGAGAAACGCTTTTCTACCGCCTTTCCATAATAAACACCACCAAACAAAATGACCAGTAACGGCACAACTGCCAGCAGGGTCAGCTCCAGGTTCACATGCTCAATCATCTTTGCCAGCACCATGATTGTCATGATTACTGCATCAAATGTGGAAATCACTGCCGGTCCCACCGCCATACGCACAGAATTTAAATCGTTCGTAAAGTGAGCCATCAGATCTCCGGTTTTATTGTTGTTGTAATAGTTCATGGACAGTCCGGTTAAATGGGAAAACATATCCTCCCGGATTTCCAGTTCAATTTTCCGGCAGCTTCCAAATATGAAAAAACGCCAGAAAAAGCGTCCTGTCATCAGGACAAGTCCTACCAGTAAAATCAGGAACACATAATGCAGTGCCCCGTTCAAATCCATATTCCCTATCGTCAGACCATCAATGATATCTCCGGTATATTCCGGAATATAGAGATTGGCAAAATCCACCACAAACAACGTAATAATACCACCCAGGTACGACCACTTATGCCTGCCGATATACTTTAAAATCATACGTGGAAATTTTTTCTTCTGTCTTACTTTCTTCATTGCAGTCTCCATCTCCATGTGCGTTTCCTGCGCACTGCTCTTTTTTACTCTGCTTCCTTCCTGCGCAGCAGTTCTCTGGTATATGGGTGCTGCGGATGTTCCAGCACATCCTCTGTCCTTCCTTCTTCCACCAGTTTTCCCTGATACAATACAAGTACCCGGTCACATATCCGCCGGATGACACTCATATCATGGGACACAAACAGATAAGACATACCATGTTCTTCCTTCAGACGGTACAGCAGTTCCAGAATCTGTCCCTGCACCGTTACATCCAGCGCCGACACCGGTTCATCCAGAATCACCAGCTCCGGTTTCTGTATCAGTGCTGCCGCAATGGCAACCCGCTGTCTCTGTCCACCGGACAGTTCTCTTACATACCTTCCTGCATACGCTTCGTCTAATTCTACCTCTTTCAGGGCCTCTCTGACAAGTCTTTTTCGTTCTATTTTTGAAAAACCACCATGAATTTTTAACGGTTCCTCTAAAATCCATCCGATTTTCTTTGCTGGATTCAGACTGCCATACGGGTCCTGGAATACCATCTGGGGACGGCGGATTCCTTCTGCCAGAACCAGTTCTCCACTGGTCAGTGCCAGCAGTCCGGTCACCGCTTTGGACAGACTGGATTTTCCTGAACCGCTCTCGCCCACCAGACCAAGAATTTCTCCCCGGTGTAACGTAAAGGAAACATCATCCACGGCCTCCGTCACCGTTTCCTTCCCAAAGAAATTTTTCTCCCTGTACTGGATGACAGCATGCTTTAACTCCAGTAACGGCACACCGGACCGGGATTCCCCTGCTTCCGCCAGCTGCTCCCCCTTTGCCGCAGAAATCAACTGTTTCGTATACTCCTCCTGTGGATGCTCAAAAATTTCCTCCCTTGTTCCGGTTTCCACCACCCGTCCGTGTTTCATTACCACAACCCGGTCACAAAGTCTCGCCACCAGGGAAAGATCATGGGAAATAAACAGGATTGATGTACCATACGTCTCACTGTAATACGACAGCAGTTTTAAAATAATTTCCTGGGTTGCCGCATCCAGTGCCGTTGTCGGTTCATCTGCAATCAGAAGTTCCGGGCTGCAGAGCATGGCAATGGCAATCATCACACGCTGCCGCATACCGCCGGATAACTGATGGGGATACTTCTTTAACAGTTCCTCCGGCTCTTTTAATCCTGCCTCTGCCAGAACCTCCAGCACCCTGGCACGGCGTAGTTCTTTATTGCTTTTATACTTTTCTTCCTCATGAAGCAGAAGTCCCTCTTCTACCTGCTTCTCAATGGTAAGCACCGGATTTAACGAAGTCATCGGCTCCTGAAATACCATGGAAATACGGTTTCCCCGCAGTTTCTGCCATTCCTCCTCCGTCTGGGACAACAGTGGTATTCCGGCAAACGTCATTTCATCCGCCGTAATCACCGCCTCCTCATGCAGCAGCTTCATCACAGAAAGGGAAGTCACACTTTTACCCGAACCGGACTCCCCCACCAGTCCTACAATTTCCCCCTGTCCAATGGACAGGTCAATGCCATGAACCACTTCCTGCTCCGTGGACTTCAAAAACAAACCATCTGCCTGACGGCTGGAACAAAACGCTATTCTTAAATTTCTGATTTGCAACAGGGTCATAGGTACCTCCTTTCCTCTCTTACGCCTTATCCGAGGTCACCAGACCCAGTCCCAGGGTCAGCGCCAGAATGGTCAGCCCCGGTGCCAGCGCATACCACGGTGCATTCCAAAGGTAGCCCTGCGCTTCTGACAGCATTCTTCCAAGGCTTGGGTCAGGCTGGGTCACACCCAGACCAAGATAACTCATGCCGGCCTCCGACAATACGGCATTCTGAAACCCTACCAGCAGGGAAGTTTTTAATACCGGCCGGATATTCGGCAATATATGAAAAACAAGAATGCGCAGATTTCCAGCTCCCATGAGCTTCGCATTCCTGACATAGTCCAATTCTTTCTGTACCAGAACCTCACTCCGCACCACACGGGTAAAGCTCGGAATAAATACGATTCCAAGTGCACAAATCAGGTTATAAGTGCCGGGACCTATCACCGCCACAAAACAGATGGCCAGCAGCACACTTGGAAATGCTGCCATCACATCATTCACACGCATAAGGACCGCATCCAGCCATCCTCCAAAATAAGCAGTCACCGCTCCCGCAAGAGTGCCGATTCCTGCTCCCACCAGAACAACACACACCGCAATCAGAAAGCTGGTGGAAGCCCCTTCCATGACACGGCTGAAAATATCCCGTCCAAACTGGTCTGTTCCAAAGAAATGGGAAAGGGACGGCGCCTGGTTTTTTTCCAGCACATTCATCTCATTGGCCGGATATGGCGTATAAAACAGACCCACCAAAGCCAGAAGAAGTACGAGAAAAATCAGAGTATAACCAATAATTAAGTTGTAATTAATTCGTTTCTTCATGTTCTTCTCCTTTAAACATTCCCATTGCTTACCACAACCCGTTGTTTATTTTGTTCTGCTTCCAGACATTTTCCAAAAGCCCATTTACCGCACTCTTGGGTCCAGCTTCTGGTATGCAATGTCCGCCAGTGTATTCATAATCACCACGGCACACGCCATGTAAACCACGATTGCCTGCACCACCGGATAATCCCGGTTGGAAATGGAAGTAATCAACAGCCTTCCCAGTCCCGGAATATTAAATACCTGCTCCACTACAATACTTCCTGCCAGTACATCTGCTGCCATCATGGCAAGCATGGTCACTACCGGCATCATAACATTCACTAATACATGCTGTAACAATACTCTTTTTTCTGAATTTCCCTTTCCACGGGCAGTCCGCACATAATCCTGCTTTTTCTGCGCTACCACTGCATTTCGTATATACCGGGTCATGGTAGCACACTTAGGCACTGCCACCGCCACTGCCGGAAGCACCAGGAACCGGAAAAAACCTGCCGGATTTTCCTGCACACCGACATAACCACCCACGGTAAACCAGTCCAGCACAATACCAAAGAAAAAAGTAAGCAGAATGCCAAGAAAAAACTGTGGCACCGCCATGCCCACCTGGGACAGCACTGTCATAACGGTATCCATGGCACCGTTCGGCTTTCTCGTTCCCAGAAGACCCGCCGGAAAAGAAACCAGAATAATTATCACCATGGAATACACTGCCAGCGTAATCGTTGCCGGAAGCCGTTTTACCACCAGCTCACTCACCGGCAGATGATACTGGGTGGAAACACCAAAATCACCCTGCAGGGCCGACAGCAGCCAGTCAGCATACTGTACATGCACCGGACGGTTTAACCCCAGTTCCTCCCGCAGTGCGTTAATATCTGCTTCGGTAGCGTCCATACCAAGACTTGCCACCGCCGCATCCCCCGGAATCAGGGAAAAAGCAAGGAAACTTAAAAATGAAATAATGACAAGTGTAATAATGAGAGAGCCAGTTTTCTTTATAATAAATTTCATAAATTAAGTTTCCCCCTTTCCCTGCATATCCGGCATTTCATAACCATCCGGTTCTTTACGATTTGATTTTTCTGATTATTTCTGTGATTCCTTAAAATATACCAGCGACATATCCTGCACATAGACCGGATAGAAGGTATAACCGCCCAGCTCTTTGCTCACCGCAGTTAAAAGTGCCGGGTCCTGAATGTAAACCGAAGCCGCATCCTCTGCCAGAAGCTTCTGAAGTTCCTTATAGGCAGTTGTCTTTTCCTGTTCCTCAATCGAAGCCAGTGCAACTGCAAAGGTACTGTCAAACGCAGCATTGGAATAGTTCACAAAGTTATTGCTTGCGGTGGACTGGTATCTCTTCACCACATCACTTGGTGCCAGGTTGAAATCCAGACCAACCACCGTTGCCTGGTAGTCTCTGCCCTTATACACATCGGACAGCCAGCTTGCCCACTCTACCGGTTCAATCTTTGCTGTCACACCTACCTTTTTCAACTGCTCCACAATCACCTGGGCAGTATCCATGTGGTACTGGTAGTTGGACGGTACGGTAATGGTAATTTCCAGACCATCTCCATAGCCGGCTTCTGCCAGCAACTGCTTTGCCTTTTCCACATCATAGGAATACTCTGTCACTGCATCATTATAGTAGCTTGCCAGACCAGGTGTCATACCGCTGTTGATAATGGTTCCACGGCCGCCGGAGAGCATATTGAGAATTTCCTGACGGTTAATGGCATGGCAGAACGCCTGACGCACCTTCACATTGTCAAACGGTGCCACTCCATTGTTAAGAAACAGTGCCTGCACCAGATTCATGGTACCTACTTCAATGGAATACTTTTCAGACAGCTGGGTTGCCTGTTCGTCCGTGAGATATGGGAAAATATCAATGGTTCCCGCCATCAGTTCCAGGAATGCAGCGTCAGAACTGGCATAAATCTTAAAAGTGACCTTGTCAAGATATGCCATGGTTCCATAGTAATCCTTGTTCTTCTCAATGACAAAGCTCTCTAACGGTGCATAGGACACGAACTTAAATGGTCCGGTACCTACCGGACTGGTTGCCTGCGCATCATAATCACACGGAATAATGGCGCAGGTTAAGTACGGAAGCAGCTCCGTGTTTGCCTGATGAAGCTTTAACACCACGGTACGTTCATCCGGTGCAGTAATTTCCGCAATACTACGAGAAAGCGCCGAATCTACCAAGACATTCGGATCCTGAACGTCTAAGAGACCGGCGCAGCGCTTCAGTGAATATACGACATCTTCCACCGTAACAGTGTCCCCATTATGGAACTTTACATTTTCCCGGAGGGTGAAGGTATAGGTCATTGCATCCTCAGAGATAACGTAGCTTTCTGCTACAGCTTCTACAAAATTTCCATTTTTATCAGGCTTCACAAGGCCCTCAAAAATATTAAACAGAACTTCGTCGGTTCCTGCCGCAACTGCAATATGTGGGTCAAGACTGTCCAGATCCTGTGTAATTCCTACGACGATTTCTCCACCCGTCGCAGGAGTTCCAGAAGAAATATTATCCGGAGTGTTTCCCTGATCCGTACCGCCCTTGCATGCGCAAAGTGCAGTCAGCATGGAAAACAGAAGTAATGTAAGAAGTAATTTTCTTTTCATAACATAATTCTCCTCGTTTTACGGAGTAAAATGCCCGCCCGCATGCGGGCAGAGAATTTTTCTCCTCTTATTCTATTTCCTCTCATTATTTAATTTGTCATGCACATCATAACGCAAATGAATGGAAAGTGCAAGGGAAATTTTTGAGAATAACACAAAAGACCTTTTACAGAGAAAACCAAACATTCCTCCGGCATATAAAACTAAAGCACCTCATATATATGTAACAACACCCTATTACATACAACGAGGTACTTTCTTTATGAAACAAAACATAATTTACCTTCTTAAAGGACTCCTGTTTTCCACCCTGGTTATGGGACTTCTGGTGTTTCTTCTTGCCTTTGTCATGTTGAAAGGCCAGATTGGGGACTCTGTTATGTCCGCTCTGCTTATTGTCGCCCTTTGTCTTTCCACCTTTACCGGAGCATGGTATTTTGCAAAACATGCCGAGGCACGGAGATTTCTCTGGGGACTGGGCTTTGGCACCGCCTTTTTTATTATTTACCTGGTTCTGACCATTTCCCTTTCTCCGGATTTCAGCGTACAACTGGAACGTTCCCTGACCATGCTGGCATTCGCCCTGCTTTCCGGATGTGTGGGAGGAATGCTGAGCTGAGCCGTCACCTTTGTCTGTGCACCATGCTTCTTTCTGTTTTCTTTAATATCTGTGCAGATGGAAAGAAGCAGGGTGCAAGGTCAATATACCATTTTTCATTTTATCACTGCTCCTTTATTTCCATCTTTTCCAGTAACTTTACCATTGCCATATACAGTACAGGCAACCAAAATGCTACTCTGGAAAATCCACCTGTAACATGATAAAATCCGTATAGTGGTGATATTATTGCAAGGAAATAGGTTAAAATTGTCAATGTATTTCTCATTATTTTTTTTGATGCAAAAGGGCATTTCATCATAAGCGCAAAAAAGGCATAATAAAAAAAATAACTAAACGTCACTCCCAGTGCCGTTGTCACATATAAAATCAATTTGTCTTTCATCGTTCCTTCATGAAAAATTATACTGTAAATGATTAGTATAAGAAAATATGCTATTATAATATTTCTGTTTCTTTTATGATTTTTTATCAAACAATTCAATACTCATTTTTCTTCCTTCCAGGTCAATCAAAATTTTCTGATATTTCTTAAAATATCTTCTAAACATCCTTTTCCAAATTCTTATTCCAAACGGTTGAATCATCATAAATGATACCATCCAGTATACAGGTTTCAAGTCCTGCACAGGATAAATCAGCTCCCCGTAAATCACATTTGGAGAATACTACATTTTTTATAATGCATTCCGACAAATCTGCACCTCTGAATGATGAACCGCTAAAGTCACTATGTAACAGCAATGATTTACCAAAATTGCACCCATCAAAGAAAGCTCCTCTTGATTTGACCATTATCAACCTGGAATTATCCAGTACTGCATTTACAAAGTGAGCGTTATTCATTTGCGCCGATCTAAAATCTATATTTTCCAAAACAGAATAACTAAAATCCAAACCATCCAGTAGACCACGATGAAAACTAATATCTTTGATATGCTGCCGACATAATGTATCCCTATCTAATTTTAAAGATTCGTCATGTTTTCTACAAATTTCAATCATACACCTCAATATATATTTCTTCCCCTTCCTTCCGTAATTCTAATTCTGTCATATCTGTATCATTTTGAGGAATCAGCCTGATAACTAAAACACCTTTCACATTTCCAAAACCAGCATATTGAAAAGAATACTTTTTCTCCCTGATTACCAACTGCACATCCTTCATCTGACATTTTTCCCACACAGTTTCCTTCAAATGAACCAATACATATCCTTTATCCACAACTGTAAAAATATCATTTACTATGTATTTTTTACTATTATCCATTGAAAGACTCCTTTTAAAGATTTTATTAATCCCTTTTGAAATTTTCTGGAAGTTTTTTCTTTACTTTCTGCTTTTTTCAGACTGTTAAATCAGCATAAATTGCTCCCTGGTTCACAAAATCCGAAACTGACCTAATCAGTCCGTCATCATTATCTACATAAATATTTTTAGGGAAATTTTCCTGACCAAGTATGTGTAGTACTCTTTTTTCATCCTTATATGTCATCATTACAAAATGAGGATTACGAAATGGAATTTGATTCAATACCTCCGCAAATTCGTCTGTGTCTGTAATATAATCATAAAAAATATAGTCCTTATCAAACTCTACACAGTATCTATTCTCTATTTTTTCTACATCATAACAAGCAGTACAATTATCATGCTCTACATCTTTTATCGTATTCAAATCAAAATTTTCATCACCAATTAAAATTATCCATTTCAATTTCATTCCTCCCCAACCCACAATATTTCCATATTTTATACATATTTACCATTCACAAACCGCCATACCAAAAGAAAGTATGGAATAATTCACAGGGCATTCCAATAAAGCCAACTTTTTTATCATACCAACAGGTAATGAGTACCCCAGCTCTGCGTAATCCGAACGAATATAAATATTAATACTGACCCGTTCATATGTATTTATCAGTTCATTCACATATTTACCATTTCTTAGTAATTGATCTGCTAATTTTCCGAATCTGATACAGCAAAAACTATCTCTCCACAAAAATCCATCGTTTCCTCCTGCACTGATCTCACTTAAATCTATCTTTGTTTTCATCATTCACATTTGCTTCAAAACTTGCCCACAGAATAATTGGAACAACAAATGCCAATTCTGTAAAACCTTCTATTACAAAATAAATTCCACAGATACAGGATCCAGCCCCCAGGAAAAACCAATAAGTCTTATTTACATTCGCAGGCATTTTCGAAGAAAACAGCTTCCTTAGGCTAACTCTCTCCATGGCATATAGAAGCAAATAGAGAATTACACATACTATAATCGTCTTGCTATATCGTAACAATTTATCATAAATTTCACCATCATGAAAAAGAAATCCATACAGAAAAAGACAACCGAAATACATTATAAATCCCATTCGTCGTTTATCAGTATCATACCATTTCTCTTTAAAGTGTTCTATCCAATGATCCACTTTTTATTTTTCTCTCCTTCTGTTAAACTACTGCCTGAATCACTTACCGATGCCATCACACATCTTTATATAGAGACAAACAGCTGATATCTGTTTTATTCACTTTTTCTAAACTAGTGTACTGACCGTTTGTAATTTATGGTAAAATCACTGCCTATTTAGCCATCTGCTGCGTTGGTGTCAGTCAACGTAGACACCGCTACGTCTCCTTCCACCGCCTTGCAGAGTGACAAAATATCCAGCACTTTTACCATGATTAACAAGAGGTCAGCACACTAGTACATCGGTTTCTTAATAACTGGACTAAATACGCAGAATATTTCTTTCAGAGTGCAATTCAAAAAACGTAGGCGTAGCGGGCTACGCTGAGGATTTTTGAATTTGTACTATGGAGGAAACAGGCAAGCATTTGGTCTAGTTAATTAAAAAACGATGTACTAGTATATACCTTCCAGCTATTCTGCCATTTCCAAATTTTCTTCTGTCTGCTTTTTCAGTTCCTCCACAGGAAACACTGACACTCCTTCCGCATAATACGAACTCATGCCATACACATAGGAAGAACCATTGATTCTCACATAAGTTTCACCACTTTCCTCCTCCACATTTCCCAGTTCCAAGGTCAGTGTCAGAACTTCTCCATGAACCGAAGACTCCGGCAGTTCCACTCCTTCCGGCAGTTTATAACGCACCGTCACTTTTGTTTTCGGATTGTCCAGTCCGTACGGTGCAAAGTCTGCACAATTATATTCCTTCGTGGTTCTCACCGAATAAGCACCGAATATCCCCAGTGCTTCCAGCACTGTAGCAGTATCTCCCGCATAGGTTCCCTCCGGTGTCGTCAGCTGCCAGTTCTCCAGTGCCTCTTCATAGGCAATGTACATCGTCTGCACACCGTCTGTTTCCACTGTTACATCCACCATCTGTTCCGCAGATACCATAACAAAATTTTCTTTTTCTACCATGGCAGACCAGACCGTATGAAACTCTTCACACTGGTCCGCAGACACCAGATAAATCAGTCCTTTTTCTTCATCCGACACGTAATAGGCATCCTCAAACAATGCCTTGTCTCCAATCAGAAAATTTCTTTCCGTACCATCTGCCAGCGTAGCTGAAACCGTCATCTGCGGTCTGGTCAGTCCATATTCTTCCTTATCCGTACTGTCAATTTTCTGCATGGCGGTCATGGCACCCAGTGCTTTTAATTGTAATTCCACACTGGCTTCATTGACTGGAAACGCTGCATCCTCCTGATGAACATACCCGTCTTTTGTCACATAAAATCCCATCGTATAGGAAGGATTGGTATAAGAATAGGATACAATATCCTCCACACCAAACTCCGTCACATCCAGTTCTTCTGCCGGTATATTCTGCTCTGCCTCTTCTTTCTCCGGAATCAGATCCATGGCAAAATAACCTGCCAGCAGAAGAACCAGTATACCAGCCAGGAAAAGCAGCTGTTTTGTTTTCTTTTTCATATATTACTTACTCCTATCTTTCACTTACTCACTGCTCTTCCAGCTTCTTATGAATGCTTTCTGCGGTACACCACCCACACAATACCAATCACCAGAACTGCCACCGGAAGCAGTACCACCGTCACAATACCAACCATATTAATCTGGGCATCCGTCAGCATAAGGTAATCTTCTTCCACCAGACTGATGGTACGCACTGTCGTTGTGTTGTTTTCCACATCTGCCAGTGCATTAATACTGTTGATTAACAGGTCTATATTGGCAAAAGTGGAATTATTCGCATAGGAATCATTAAAAATATAATATCCGGAAAACACCGCCAGTTCTGCATCTGTAACCGTATCTTCTACATATACTCCGAGATAAAAGGTTCCGGTGTCATCCCCGTCTTCCCGGTAAAAGGAAGTAAAATCCACATCTTTGACATACGCTGTGGAGGATGTCGACAGAAATGCCCGCTGGGTCAGAGTATCTGCTGCGTCCTCACAGAACGACAGACCACTGGCTGTCTGTGCCAGAATATATTTTCCTAACGGAATACCGTCTGTAATTTCATGGGCTACCGTCTGCGGCAGCAGAACATACGGTGCCTGGGTATAGTAACGGGAATTGTCCTCCAGAACAATTCCTTCTGTCATTTCAATGCCATACGTCTTCATCAGCCCCAGCAGATTTGGATGTTCTGCATTCAGGTAACTCACTACAAAAATCAGGTTACCGCCTTTCTGCATAAAGTCCGTCAGCACTGCCACCTCTTCCACCGTAAAATCACTCTGCGGTGTATACACCAGTGCCACATCGCAGTCTTCGGGAAGTGCCGTGATTGTCATTAAATCCAATGCTTCCTCACCGTAATGCACCTCAATATTTGCCTTTTCCAGCATATTCACCGCTTCACTTCCAAGCTCCTGCATGCCATGACCGGAAATTTCATATAAGGTCGGCAGATCCTCCGAAATCACATAACCAATGGCAGAATTTAACTGCCCTTCCATGTCCAGTCCCGTCACCTCGCTGTAATACTGGTACGTTGTATAGTCCATACCATATTCTTCTACCAGCATATCACTATAAGGCACATAGCGGGAACGTCCATTCGTTTCATTCACTACAATAATACTGTATTCTTCCACGCTTTCTGCTGTATACTGTGTGGCAAACCGTGGATTCATTACCGGGTCTTTCTGCACCAGTGTTACTTTATCGCCATATTTTGTATACTGGGAAAGGATTTTGTCAAACATGTCAATTCCTTCCCCGGATGGAGCCAGATAATAAAACGTAATGTCATCTTCCAGTGTTTCCAGCATGGCAACCGTTTCTTCCGTCAGGGAATACTTTCCATCGGCAGTTAAATCCACGGTCAGATTCCATCTGGTAAACATCAGGTTCACAACCACTACAATCGCAATCACAACCGCAGAAACTGCTGTCGCATAGGCACCGCCCTTAAATTTTCTTGTATTCAGATTCGTTTTCATGGGTAACCTCCTTAATTCCAGCGTCTCTTCTTAATTGCCTGAACCGTCAGGAAAATAAAGAGTACCACAATACTAAGATAATATACTACAGAAGATACATTAAAAATGCCGCTGACGAAATCATCAAAACGTGCCACCACGGAAAACCAGCCAAATACCTCCACAACTGCACCGTCAAATATCGTCGGCTTCATGAAATATACTGCCGCCAGAGCTCCCTGGGATATCAAAAGAAACATCCCGGTCACCAGTTTACTCTTCATCAGCAGCCAAGTCAGTACTGCCACCAGAAGCAGCAGAAAGGCAAATACCAGCCATGCCGTTCTGGCGCTGGTGGAAAACAGACTGGCAATCCCATCCATCAGATAGGTAAACAGCACCACAATAAAGGTTACTACTGCCGCAAACGCCTGGCTTTCTGTCAGGGCCGAAATAAACGTACCAATGGCAAGATAGGCACACCCCAGCAGGAAAAATCCAAAAATCGCTGCATAATTCATTCCAAAATTCACTTCACCAAAGGCCGCCATAATCAGTGGATAGGTACAGGTAACCAGCACTACAATGGCAAACAGTGTCACTACTGCAAAATATTTGCCCAGAATAATTTTCTCTACGGAAACCGGAGAGGTAAACAGCAGCTGGTCTGTCTTCTGCCTGTTTTCCTCTGCCATAATCCGCATCGTAACCATCGGCACCAGCAGAATAAAAATCAGAATGACGGAATACAGGGCATAACCAAAATGGGTATATCCGTAAAACAGATTATTTACAAAAAAGTAAATTCCAATGAAAGCAAGAAAAAAAGCAAGAAACAGCCATCCAATGATGCTGTTAAAATACGCACGAAGTTCTTTTTTATAAACTGCCAGCATTGTTATTTTCCTCCTTTTCTTCCATCGTTTCACTGCCTTCTGTCCCGGCAGACTCTTCTTTTACTGCTTTCCCATATGCCTCTGTTCCCTGGGTCAATTCCAGGAAAATATCCTCCAGATTTCTTGTCACATTCGTCATTTCGTAAATCGGTAGTCCTGCACCAGCGCAGGCAAAGAACACCTTTTCCCGCACATCATGGCTGGAATCGGAAGTCAGAACCACCCGAACCATTCCTTCTTCCTCTTCTTCTACCGATACTTCCTTCACTGCTTCCATACCAGCAAACAGCTTTTCTGCCTGCTCCTTCGTTCCTTTCAGCAGCAGACGGCAGTTGTTCTGTGCATTCAGGTGCTTTGGCAGATTTTCCACCGTATCACTGACCACCAGCTTTCCCTTGTTAATAATCATAACCGTATCACAAACGGCACTGATTTCCGAAAGAATATGGGAGCTTAAAATTACTGTATGCTCTTCTGCCAGCTCCTTCATTAAATCACGGATTTCAATAATCTGCATGGGGTCCAGACCTACGGTTGGTTCATCCAGAATAATCACTTCCGGATTGCCGATAATCGCCTGGGCAATACCTACTCTCTGCCGGTAACCCTTGGACAAATGCTTAATCAGACGTCCTGCCACATCCATCGTCTTTGTTTTTTCCAGTGCTGCTTCCACCTGGGATGTCCGTTCTTTTTTCGGCACCTTCTTTAACTCTGCCACAAAATTCAGGTATTCCCTCACCTTCATGTCCATATAAACCGGCGGCTGCTCCGGCAGATAACCAATGGAGCGCTTCGCCTCCTCCGGTTCTTCATAAATATCATGTCCATTAATGGTCACACTGCCTGATGTTGCGGAAATATATCCCGTAATAATGTTCATGGTCGTGGACTTTCCTGCACCGTTCGGTCCAAGGAAACCCAGAATCTGTCCCTTTGGCACCGTAAACGTCAGGTGGTCCACCGCCAGGTGATTATCGTATAGTTTTACAAGGTCTTTTACCTCAATCACGATGAAATCCTCCTATTTGTTATGTACTGCGAACAGCAGCTCTGACTGCAGTTCCATCTGTTCTATGGAATTATAGCACAGGTTCCAGAAAAATTGTTGTATATTATGTGAAAAAAATGTGAAAGAAGAAAAAATGTTACTGACATTGCGAATGAACAGTAATGAAAAATAACGCTTCTGCCTGATAAAAAAATATTTAAAAAAACAGGAAACCAGACAACCTGTGCCACATAGTATATGAATGTAAAAACACTTTGGAGGTCTCCATTATGGGATGCTTTTCTAACTGTGGCGGCAGCAGCTGCTGGATCATTATTCTTCTTTTATTATTCTGTGGCGGTGGCTGCGGAAACTCTTACAATGACGGATGTGGCTGCGGCTGTGGCAACAACAGCGGTTCCATCATCGGCGGCAGCGACTGCAGCTGTGTATGGATCATCCTGCTTCTTATTCTCTTCTGCGGATGCGGCAACAACAACGGTGGCTATGTAGCAGCTAACAACAATGGCTGCGGCTGTGGCTGCAACAATGGCTGCGGTACCTGCTGCTAAGAAAGCACTGATTAATTCATTGCTTCCTTAGGGAAACGCTTTAACCAGCGTTTCCCTAAGGAAAAGTAACGAAAGGGCATCACGAAAGTGGTGCCTTTTTGGTTTGCGCGCCATGGGCGCGTTCTAACGGGTGAAAGTCCCGAACATGCCCAGATAGTGGGAAGTGTATAGCTGAACAGCAAGGGTGTTTGTCGTGAGACAAAATCTGAAGGAAGCTGTAAGCAAATCTCTGGTCCGACGGACAGAAATCACATATAAGGCTAGGCTACGAGAGATAAGTTGGCCAAAAGCAACGAAGTCTAATAACTATCACATTTGTAGTAGCAGAGTAAATGTGGCGGATATATGGAGAGAAAGAGCGTGCACCTTAAGCGTGGAGGTCTCACAGAGGTTCCATCAGCCTAGTAACAACGAACTGTGAGAAGTCAGCAGAACCCATAGTAGTGAAGAAGTTTCTGTAATGGAAATGGAGCGAAGGGGTGAACAATCAATAAGTT
>JAGBBW010000060.1 GCA_017938285.1 Lachnospiraceae bacterium | reverse complement strand
CCAGAGCATGGGCGTTACCGGTAAGGAAACCGAAAAGTTACTGGATGCCGTAAACATCACCTGTAACAAGAACGCCATTCCAAACGACCCTACTTCCCCATTCGTAACCAGCGGTATCCGTCTTGGTACAGCAGCCGTTACAACCCGTGGCTTCGAAACAGCAGATATGGATGTTGTTGCTGAGGCTATCTACCTTGCAGTTTCCAAGAAGGAAGCAGCAGCGGAGGAAGTTAAGGCACTGGTGAAGACTTTAACTGACAAGCATCCATTGTACTAGTACAACGAAGATATTGTGATTTAAAGGTACTTTGTAACTGTTTAGCACAGTATCAAAAAATATGAAGCAGGAGGGACACCCGGAGGTTGATTTCCGGTGTGTCCCTTTATTGCATCCATGTGAGTGGGAGAATTAGTGAATGGAAGTGGACTTGTCTATGTCATTCAGTAAGTGATTCCGACAAGGAAAAGCAGAAAAAGTCGGGAAATTTTGCTCCTGCAATGCTACAATAAACTCATCGTTGACGAGAAGAGGTAAAGAAACAACAGAAGGAGAATGGACATGGGTAACTGGATAGAAGGGATACAAAACGCAATTTCCTATATGGAAGAGAATCTGACGGAGGACATTAAGGTAAAGGATGTGGCTGAAAAAGCTTATGTTTCGGAATTCCATTTCCAGCGTATTTTTTCTGCCCTGTGCGGTTTTAGTGTTGGTGAGTATATCCGTAACCGACGGATGACTCTTGCCGCGAAGGAACTGGAAGCAAGTGATGTGAAGGTCATTGATGTGGCAGTAAAGTATGGCTATGATTCCCCGGACAGTTTTGCCAAGGCGTTTATCCGGTTTCATGGAATCACTCCTTCTGCAGCAAAGGAAAAGGGCGCGAAGCTCCGGGACTTCGCACCGGTCCGGATAACATTATCACTGGAGGGTGGAACAATGATGGAATATAAAATTGTAGAAAAAGCAGCATTCACTGTCATGGGAAAAAAGCGTATGTTCGATACGGAAACGTCCTATCAGGAAATTCCGAAGTACTGGAAGGAGCATTTTGCAACTGGCGGCGGTGAGATTATCTGTGGTATGTATGGTCTGTGTATTGACTCAGATGGAAAAAACTTTGATTATCTGATTGCAGATAATTACCTGCCGTGGAAGGAAGTACCGGAGGGCTGTGAGACGAGAACGCTTCCTGCCGGTTTGTGGGCAGTGTTCCCATGCAAGATGAAAACATTGCAGGATACTAACACAAAGATGTGGAAAGAATGGCTGCCAAACTGTAAAGAATACAAGCTGGGCGGTAATTATAATATTGAAATGTATGCACCGCCATGCGAAGAGGACCGGGGAGAAAGCTATGTGGAACTCTGGCTGCCGATTGAAAAGGTGAAATAAGAAGGCTGGTATTAAATACAAAGTGACGGAAGCTTGAATCACAAAGCGAAAGACAAGCTGGTGAGCCTATGGAAACAAGGTTCACCAGCTTGTCTTTATGTATCTGCATTTGGAAGATACACCGTATCCTTTCGTAAAGCACACTGCTTCCGGTATTCACTTGGAGTCATGCCGGTTCGTTTTTTGAATTGGGCAGACAGGTATTCTCCGTGACAGTATCCGGTTTCATGGGCAATTTCCATAATCGACCTGTCCGTTGTTGACAACAGAATCTGGACATGCCGCTGCTGAATATTGCTTAGGTAAGTACTGTAGGTCATACCAAGCTGGGCATGAAACAGCCGGGAAAAGTAACCGGCAGAAAAGCCTGCATATTGGGCAACCGCTTCCATGGAGGGCTGCTCCTTGTAATGGTCCTCCATATAGACAATGGCATTAATAATCTGCGGAGAAAGGGGCGTGGGATGCTGTGTCATCGGCTGTGCCGGAATGTGTTCCTCCAATATGGTGGTGAACAGCCGGAATAGCATACCCTGTAAAATGAATTCTTTGTAGGGCGTGTTTTTTTGGTATTCCTCCAGTATATCAAAAAACATGCCCTTTAATTTTTTTTGTACATCAGGAGAAAAATGATAAACCAGTGTTTCATACAACTGGGTGAATACATGCTGACCGACTTCCCGGATAAATGGCTCTGCAAATTTCTGGGAAAACTTTATCATAATGCGCTCATAAGGTTCATCATATTCTGCCAGGGTGCGGTGAAACAAAAAAGGTGGAGCCAGGGCAACATCTCCGGCCTGATAAGAATAAGAGCAGTTTGGAGTGATAGTCCGGCGGTGTCCCTGCAAGGTAATACCAATGTTGTAATGGTCGGTGGCCATTTGCAGGGAATTCATGTGATAGCGTTCTTTGAAATGAATGTGGGTGACAACGATTTCCTGTCCCTGTGGCAATGGTGTAGGCATGGGGTTCTCCTTATGGGTATACTATTTTTTGTGAAGCTGCTTTATTGGTAGTATGTCATAAAATCTCAAATAGTGCAAGGAATATGTAATAAAAATAACTGAAAAAATGCAGGTTGGTTACTATAATAAGAACTATGGACAGAACATAAAAGACGTTTTTTTATGGAGTGAAGAAATAATTTTTCAATCGTTCTTTGTTAAGGATTCCTAAAAAGGTAATTTTTTTCAGTTGACATTCCCATTCTGGAGTATTATAATAAAACAAACGTTACATAACAAATGTTTTGAAAGAAGTGTATGCTATGCCGCCAAAAAAGAAATTCACCAGAGAAGAAATTATCCAGGCTGCGTTTGAAATGGCCCGGGAAAATGGAATAGATTCCGTGGTAGCCAGAGAACTTGGAAAAAGGCTCGGGGTTTCCTCCTCGCCTATTTTTACTGCCTTCAAAAATATGGAGGAAGTGCAGCAGGAGGTCCGAAAGATAGCCATGAAGGAGTTTGAAAGTTACGTCAGTGATGCATTGAATTATACTCCGGCGTATAAATATGTGGGCATGAGAATGATTGAGTTTGCCATGCAGGAACCGAAGCTGTTCCAGTTGCTTTATATGCAGGAGCATGATGAGAGTCAGACTTTTGCAAAACTGGTGGAAAGCCTTGGGGATACGGTGGAGGTCTGTATTGAGATTATGCAACGGGATTACCAGCTGAACCGGAAGGACTCGGAGCTCTTATTCCGCCAGAACTGGCTTCATACTTTTAGTATTTGTGCGCTGGCAGCGAACAAAGTGTGTCATTTTTCCATAGAGGAAATTTCAGAGATTTTAAGTGTCAGCTTTCAGGGAACGCTTATGCTGATTAAGTCTGGAACATTCCACACAATTCCGGTAAATAAAGGGAACACTGATGAAAGCGTTTTCCCCGCCGGATTATAGCGTGATAGAGAGCAGAAAAATGCAACTTACCTGTTAAAAGTGCAACTTACCTCAAAAAACTGGAATTTTAGAAGGTAGTGCAGTAAGATAGAACAGGAAGAAACAGATAAAGACAGAGAGACAAAAGAGGTGACTTTATGGAATTAAAAACAGAATGGGTAAAGTGCCCGGTATGCGGGAACAAAACAAGAAATAAGGTGAGGGAGGATACCGTATTAAAACAATTTCCTTTGTTTTGCCCAAAGTGTAAGAAGGAAACCTTAGTGGATATTAGTAAATTTATGATTACCATAGTAAAAGAGCCGGACGCAAAGACGCAGAGCTGATTATCTGTAAAGTAGGAAAGATAGCTGCTCTGCGTCTTTGCATTAATAGAAAGAGGGAAGAAAGAATATGGAAGAATATAAGGTGAAATTAAAAAGATATTATGATGCAGAAAATAAACTGACTCAGTATCCATCAAAAAAACCAATGCGAATCATAGCACTGGCACAGATTGCTGATAAATTTGAAATGGGTAAAAAATATACAGAAAAAGAAGTGAATGATATTATTAAAATGTCAATTTCTTTTTCAGATATTGAATTGGTCCGCAGAGAGATGTTTCAGTATAAATTTATCAATAGGCTGAGAGATGGATCCGAGTACTGGGCAGAGAAGAATTGGAGAGAACTATATGGAGAGTACATCTAAGAAGATAGAACAAGTGCTATTGGAACAATATGGTCTTACAGTGACTGCTTTGGAAAAGTCTTCGGTGGGAGCCGGATCAGATACCTGGTTTGTCACCTGTAAGGACGGCAGATATGTGGTGAAATATCCAAGCGTAAGTGATATTAATCATCCAGAGCAGGAACCGGAGCTTTGTGAATACTTACTGGAAAATGGAATTCCTGTTTGTCAGTTTGTAAAGAACAGGCAGGGAGAACTGGTATCTGTGGACGGACAGGGCAGGATATTTCATGTCCAGAAATACATAGAAGGAGACATGTACGACTGGCATGAAGCACCGGAATGGCTGCTTATGGAGTCTGCCGGGCTGCTTGGGAAAATTCACACCACCCTGAAGAATTACCATGGTCTGCCAATGGGAATTGGTGAGGGATTTTTTCAGTATATGACACCGGAACATGCACAGGAATCTTACCATCGCTCGTTGGAAGCTGCAAAGAAGGAGAAGGATGTAGAGGCAGTGGCTGATTTATTGTACCGGATAGAGCTTATGCAGCGTTTTCCTGTGTACTGTTTTGACATGAAACGGCTGACCTGCCAGAGCACACATGGGGATTATTTCATCAGCCAGCTGCTTTGTGGGGAAAACAAAATCAATGCGGTGATTGACTGGACAACTGCCTGTGTACATCCGGTTGTGTGGGAAATCGTCCGCTCCTATGTATATGCGGCACCTTCCTGTAAGGACGGACAGATTGACATAGAGGAGTTTGTACGCTATCTAGAAGAATACTGCAGGTATGCTCCGTTGACAGAGTATGATTTGCTGAATATGGTGGATTTGTTTTATTATCAGATTGCGGTGTGCGATTATTATGGACAATATTATGGAACAGAAGCTGACAATCGTTATATTTACTTACAGCAGGCAAAATTTTCAACCAGACTGCTTCGATGGTTGGAGAAAAACGGAGAAGAATTAACAAGAAAGATAAAGGAGAACTTGGGGAAATGAAAGTGCTGATTTTAATGGGGAGTCCAAGAATTCACGGAAATACGGCAGAATTATGTAAACCGTTTATGCAGGAACTGGAAGTAAACCAGGTGACTGTAAACTATATCGAGTTAGAAAAGAAAACGATCCAGCCGTGCAAGGCCTGTTATGCCTGTCAGGATGTTGCCGGGGAGTATGGCTGTGTCCATATGGATGATATGTACGAGATTGTGGATAACATTCTCTGGGCAGACTGTATTATTCTGGCTACACCGATTTTTTCCTGGTACTGTTCTGCGAAAATGAAAGCGGTGCTGGACCGACACTATGGACTGAACAAGTACTATGGAAATTGCAGTGGATGTTTATGGGAAGGAAAAAAGGTTGGAATTATTGCTACCCACGGCTATGAGGGAGCCTATGCGACAGAGCCGTTTGAACTGGGTGTAAAGCGGCTTTGTGAGCATTCCAATCTGCAGTATATAGGTCTGTATTCTGTACAGGATGAAGAAAATCTGGCATCGTTCCAGACTGAGGAAGCGATGGAAGGTGCGAGGGAATTTGCACGAAAGGTAATTGAACTGCTGAAAGGAAAGGGAAAACGAGATGAGTAAAAATTTAAAAGCAATTCAGATACTGGCGAAGATTGGGAAAATTATCAGCAAAGTGACATTCATTGTAACGGTGGTGTGCGGTATTATATGCCTTGCATATTTATCTGCATTACTTGGTGTGCAAGAGTTACGGGTCGGTGGTACAGACCTGATTGCATGGCTTACAAAGGGGAATGATATGTCCCTGGAAGCACAGTATTTTGCCTGTGTGTCAGGGGTTATTGTCTGTATTGGTCAGGCGGTACTTTGTAAATTTTCCTACCGTTATTTTAAGAATGAGTTATCAGCAGGAACACCATTTACCAATGAGGGGGCAACGGAAATTTTGCGCCTGGGCATCATAACACTTGTGATTCCCTGCGTGATAGTGATTGCACAGGAAGTTGCCAGAAACGTTTGGTTTCCAGGAATACTGGAATTTGCAACAGAGGATATGACGGAAATGGGATATGGTGTTATGTTTATTCTTTGTTCCGTATTTTTCCGGTATGGAGCAGAGCTGGAGAATGGGAAGCAGTTAGATAAAGGAGAAGGCTGATATGGCAAAAAAGAAAAGAGAGCATGTAGTATTTGATGGAATGCTAAAAAACAAAAAGAGAATTCCATTTTCGAAGGTAAACAAGCAGATATCAAAAAAACAGGTGGGCAAGCAGTAGATGGAATTCGGATAAAGAAAATGGCTTGACGGTAACAGCCTGCTGATAACTATCTGGCAGCAGGGGAAAGAAGGAAAAAATAATGCCGGACTATAGAAAATTAAATTTAAGTGAAGCAGATCGTATTGCAGAGATTGATGCTACCCATTACATAAAGAATGCCTGGAGACGGAACGAAGCCTCCGGTCAGTACGAATTAGTGGAAATCAACTGGACAGACACGGAACTTCCCAATGGATTTGACTGGCATTTGCAGCGGTTGAAAGAAACATTGCAAAATGGTGGAACGGCCTTTGGCTGCTTCGAAGGAAGTACCCTGATTGGATACACAACTGTAGACAAGGATATTTTTGGAAAGCAGGAAAAATATGTGCTGCTGGACCAGCTCTTTGTTTCCCAGAACTGCCGGGGAAAGGGAATCGGAAAGGCATTGTTTCTGATGTGTGCAAAGCAGGCAGCAGAGTATGGTGCCGAAAAACTCTTCCTTTGTGCAGGCTCCGCAGAAAATACGATTGCGTTTTATCAAAAGCTGGGCTGCCAGACAGCGAAGGAGAGAAACCAGAGGCTGTATGAGGAGGACCCGAGGGACATCCAGCTGGAGTATTGTCTGGAAACCAAAAAATCAGGACAACAGGATTACGTTTTCTAAAGAAAAGAGGGAATAGAAATGGGTTTTATCTCTTATAGTCTGAATTATTATGAAACGGAATTGCAGCAGCTGGAAGCCTCTGTTGTAACTACAGAAACCATTTACAAAGCAAAACAGCTTCTGAAAATGCTGGATGATCTTGTGGACGAAGGCTATACGGAACTGAATGAAAAACTGGAAGAAATGTATTGTGGGGTGTCAAGACTCCGCAATTATTTGAAGACGAACAAGGCTGAGCCGTTTCCTGTGTACAGCCAGGCAGAAAAAACAAGGAATGCTGTTTATGGATTAGAGGAGCCAGAGCTTACGGAAGCGATTCATACAGTTATGAACAAAGCTGCTGTCTGGAAAGAAAAAAGCGGGGATTTCTTTTTACAGAAACTGGTCAGTTTTTGCAGATGGATTGGATATGAAGAAAATACTGCTTACATTTTTTTGCTTCGGGATACGCTTCTTCCGTATGTGTATTACCGGTCAAAGAACCGGAGTCATATCTATCCCTGGCTGCTTGGCAGAAAAACATTAGAGATTTTGACAGGAAAGAACGGTACAGATGATGAAATCAGGGCGTCTGTCATCAAAGCTCTGGAAGAAGGAAAATGCCGTAATTTTAGTGAATTCTGCTCTTTCGTTCTGCCTGACATAAGAACGACACTGTTACAGTATCCGGAAATGGAGCGTAGTTTGAAAGAAATGCTTTGCGGGATAAAAGAGCAGCGCATTATGGTTGTGGAGTCCGGCTGTTCGGGAACCTTTCCATTGCTTTTAATGAGTCTGGATGGTAGGGTTGATATGCGGATGTACACAACATACCCATATCTGGCAGATGTATACAAAGACAGGATATTTACACTGGAATATGAAGAAAACCGGTTGTTTGAAACGATGTTTTCGCAGGATGTGTATTTTCAGTTTTCTAATCTGCGGGATGGCGTATTTTATGTACAGCAGTGTCGGAATGTGGAGATGGAAGAAAAGGCACTGACAGAAATAAAGACAATCATGGAATGGAGTTAAAGGGAAAATGAGAATAGAAACAGAACGACTAATCTTAAGAGAGATGACGCCGGATGATTATGCGGATCTTTATGCTGTATTGGCGGATTCTGATATTATGCAGCACTATCCCTATACTTTTGACGAAGAGCGGGTCAGAGGGTGGATTGCTAAAAACATGGAACGATATCAGATTTTCGGTTTTGGTTTATGGGCAGTTGTACTCAAAGAAACCGGTGAAATGATAGGAGATTGCGGACTAACGATGCAACTTATTGGCGGGCAGATTAAGCCGGAAATAGGATATCACATAAGGGGAGATAAGCAGGGGAAAGGGTACGCGAAAGAGGCAGCAATTGCAGTCAGGGATTGGACTTTTAACAATACCCCATTTAACGTAATTTATTCTTACATGAAATATACAAATGAGCCATCCTGCAAGACAGCAATGGCATATGGATGTAAGCAGGTTGATGAGTTCGAAGACCAGATAAACGAAATTACAAAAGTATATGCGATTACAAGGGATGAGTGGAAGGCATTAAAATGACACAATAGGGAGTAGCATGAGAAGTCTACTTATCGTAGGTAGCAGTAATCGCTTGCTATGTTTATGATTGTTACATAGGAGGTGCGAAAGTATGAATCAATATGTAACAGGAGCAGTTATTAAGGAATTGCGGGAAAGAGCCCAGTTGACACAGGCAGAACTTGCCGCAAAATTAAACGTTTCGAGCAAAACCATATCCAAATGGGAAACGGCAAAAGGTTATCCGGATATTTCTTTATTGGAGCCGATAGCAAAGGTTTTTGGGATATCCGTTACGGAACTGATTTCCGGAAATGCGGTTAGAAATGTAAATGTAGCAGCGAATATGTTGCGTTCGAATTTTTATGTTTGTCCGGTTTGCGGCAATGTCATTCATAGCATGGGAGAGGCCGTTTTCAATTGTCATGGCGTTTTGCTTACGCCCTGCCCGCCGGAAGAAACGGACGAGAATCATATGATATTTGTGGAGAGAGTAGAGGATGAATATTATGTCCGCATAGAACATGATATGACAAAGCAGCATTATATTTCGTTTATTGCGGCATTATCTTTTGATAAAGTTCAAATGGTTAAGCTGTATCCGGAAGGAAACGCAGAAGCAAGATTTAAGATGAACGGAGTAAAGAAAATTCTTTTTTACTGTAACAGGGATGGCCTGTTTTCTATGGACGTTGTAAGAGGAATTGATGATAAGCAGACATCCTATGATGATGCTAAGCAGAGACGGGCATTGGAACAGACAGCAAAATTGTTATTTGGATAAACAAAGTTTTTTTCAATATGAGGAGTACGCTTATGAAAAAAACAAGAGTGGAAATTAGTCATATCCCTGCACTTGTATGGGGAGAAAAATCAGATAAAGTGTATTTATGTGTACACGGAAAAATGTCTTCTAAGGAATCTGTTGAAGGAATTGCAAGGATAGCAGAGAGAAGAGGGTATCAAACAATAAGTTTTGATTTGCCCGGGCATGGGGAGCGTCAAAATGAGGATGAGAGATGTGATATATGGAACGGAATACATGACCTTGCCGTAATAAGGGATTATGTTTTTGCAAACTGGAAAGAAGTATCACTGTATGCATGTAGCTTAGGTGCATACTTTTGCTTAAATGCCTATAATACAT
>JAGBBW010000059.1 GCA_017938285.1 Lachnospiraceae bacterium | reverse complement strand
GTTTCACTGTTTAATTATCAAGGTTCGTTCCTGTCACTCTCAAGACAGCTTCGTTAGTTTAGCACACTTTTTAAGTCTTGTCAACTACTTTTTAAAAGTTTTTCAAGTCGTATGCTTGCTATCTTAATCATAACATCCGATAACAACCACACAGTTATTATCGAACGGAGAAGGAGGGATTTGAACCCTCGCGCCGCTATTAACGACCTACTCCCTTTCCAGGGGAGCCCCTTCAGCCGCTTGGGTACTTCTCCAAATTGCTAAATAAAAAATCATATTGAGGAACAACTGTCAGCCAGATATTCCAAACGGAGAGTGTGGGATTCGAACCCACGGTTCCTTTCGGAATCACTGGTTTTCAAGACCAGCTCCTTAAACCACTCGGACAACTCTCCGAACAGTGCTCCATTAGTATAGAACCCGTTTTTAAAAATGTCAAGCACTTTTTTAAACTTTTTTTCAATTTTTTTTGACACCAGCAACAATCCGCTGTATTTAGTGCCATTCACTTTTCAAACACTAAATATAGTGTCTTTATCTGTGCACCAGAAAAGCTTCTGCTATCATGATATCTTCCGGAGTTGTAACTTTAATATTTTCATAACCTGCTTCTACCATAATTATTTTCTCTCCGCCATACCGCTGTACCACCATGGCATCATCTGTAATATCCTTATCACAGCTCTCTATCGCTTTCTGATAAGAAGCCTTTACCAGATTATATTCAAAGCATTGTGGTGTCTGGGCCATCCATACCAGTCTTCGCAGCGGAGTAGACGCAATCTCTTTCTCTTCTGTCACAAGCTGTATTGTATCTTTTACCGGCATTCCTGCTATACAGGCTCTGGTCAGCTTTACCTTTTCAATCAGCAGATTTATGACCTGTGTTGTAATGAGAGGACGTGCACCGTCATGAATCAGCACATATTCCGTTTCTTCTGCAGCAAGTAATCCCCGATACACGGAATGGTAACGTTCCGCACCACCTTCTATTATCTGTGTTACCTTGTTAAACTGATATTTCTGCACTATCTCTCTTCTACAGTATTCCTGCTCCCCCCTGCCGGTCACCAGGATAATTTCATCCACATTACTTTCCTCAAATGCCTTAAGTGAATAGCTGAGTACTGGTTTTCCCAACAGGCTTAAATATTGTTTTGGCACACTGCTGTTCATTCTGGAGCCTTTTCCTGCTGCCAGAACAATAGCTGTTACTCTTCGTTTCATATACCAGACTTCCTTCTTCTTTCATGAGATACTTCTTCCACTTCACACCGGACGCACAAAAAGAACAGTTACAGCAGAAATTGCAGCTTTCCTGCACAAATCAAATTTGGAAAACACTTTAATCAGCGTTTCCCTAATTAACCAGTATTCAGAAAACAATATATCGAAATTCTGTCTGGAAACTGTTTTTTATCTCTGACCTATTTTCAGATTTGGTACTGCGTTTAAATCCAATCCGTGACGGACACCTTTTTTATACTCATAGTATGCTGCTGCACCAATCATGGCCGCATTGTCCGTACAGTAAACCGGTGACGGAAAAAACAACTGTTTTCCTGCTTTTTTACAGGCCGCTTCCATCCCTGCACGAAGGGCAGAATTAGAAGCAACACCACCTGCTAATGCTACTTTATCAATACCATATTCTTTTGCCGCCTGAAGTGTGCGGTCCACCAGAACATCCACAACCGCCTGCTGAAACGATGCTGCCACATCTGCCCGATTAATCTCTTCTCCAATCTGTTCTGCATGATGGAGATAATTCAGCACTGCAGATTTCAGGCCGCTGAAACTAAAATCGTATGGGCAGCCTTCTACATGTGCCCTTGGAAATGAAATGGCCACCGGATTACCTTCTTTTGCCAGTTTATCAATCTTTGGACCTCCCGGATAGCCAAGGCCGATGGCACGCGCCACCTTGTCATAGGCTTCACCCGCTGCATCATCATGGGTTTTTCCTATAATTTCATACACTCCGTACTCTTTTACGATAACCAGATGGGTATGACCACCGGATACAATCAGACATAAGAAGGGTGGTTCCAGTTCCGGATGCTCGATATAATTTGCCGAAACATGCCCCTCTATATGATGTACCCCTACCAGAGGAATTCCAGTGGCAAAACTGATTGCCTTCGCCTCTGCTACTCCGACCAAAAGCGCGCCAACCAGCCCCGGTCCATAAGTAACACCAATGGCATCCATCCGGGATAATTCCATCCCGGCTTCTGCCAGTGCTTCTTCTATCACCTGGTTTATTTTTTCAATATGCTTTCTGGATGCAATTTCCGGTACCACTCCTCCATACAGCGTATGAAGGGCAATCTGAGAGGAAATTACATTGGAAAGGACCTCCCTTCCATTCTTTACCACTGCTGCCGCAGTTTCATCACAGGAAGACTCTATTGCAAGTATATATGTTTCTTCCATACCGCTTCTCCTTGAATTTATCGTACTAATCTTCTATTTCTACCGGGTCCGTCAGACGCCAGCCTACGATTTTCCATCGGCCGTTCTCGTCCTCACGAAGCAGAAACTCTTCATAGGTTCTGGTATAATCATCTCCATACATTGTATAGCAGGCAATGATACTGGCAAAATGATTTTCTCCGGATTCCCAGGTTTTTACACTACTCTGTTTCTGCACCCTCCAGGAAACCATTTCATACTCTGTCTGCTTTGCTACCGCAATTTCATTCGCTAAATTGTTTGTAAAAGTATCAAGTGGGTTATTTTCCAAAAATTCCTCATCAAACAACTTTCTTTGGAACTCTGCCAGTTTCCGAAGTTCTTCTTCGGAAATGGTTTCATTATGATAGCAGGAAGAAATACGGGAATACAGACGTACGACTTCCCTCACGGTTGCCGGATAATTCCGGTCCAGATCCTTTGCTAAAATATTCTGCGCTTCCGTATTCGGCTTATCTCCTTTGGAAAACGCTCCATCATCTTCCCTTAAATTAAATGCAAGAAATACTCCCAGTATCACAAATACGGCAACACAAAGTACACCAATCAGCTGTGCCAGTTTTTTTCCTTTCATAACGATTCCCACCTTTCCTGTTATTCGTCTTTTTCAAACTCCAAGGTGACGCTCATGCCATCTTTGCCACAGCGGCTGTCCTGAAAAATCCGCTTTGCCTCTGGCAGCGCATCCTTTGGTCTGACCAGAGAAGGACTGTAATGGGTCAGCCAGAGTTCCTGAACCTCTGCTTCTTTCGCCACCCTGGCAGCTTCTGCAAAAGTCATATGCTTATACTCGGAAGCCCTGGACTGTTTTTCCGCCTCGCTGTACATTCCCTCACATATTAATAAATCGGCATGTTTTGCATTTTTCACAAGACTTTGTGTTGGTCTTGTATCCGTACAATAGGTGATTTTTATTCCTTTTCTCTCTGGTCCCAGCACCATCTCCGGTGTATAAACCACACCTTCGTCCTCAATCACTTCACCTTTCTGCAGACGATTCCAGTATTTCAGCGGAATATTCTGTTCTTTTGCCTTTTCAGCATAAAAGCGGCCTCCCCGCCGTATGCTCAGTGTATAACCATAACAGGTAACGTTGTGATTCACCCGGAACATGTCTATCTGGTAGCCGCAAAGTTCCAGCCGCTGCTCCGGCTCAGTTACTTCAATAAATTTCAACTCAAACGGAAGCTCCGGCGCAATCACCCGCAGGGCAGACACCACCCGTTCCAGTCCTTTGGGACCAATAAGGGTCACCGGTTCCTTACGCTCTGCATTCCCCATGGACAGCAGAAGTCCCGGCAGACCACTGATATGATCCCCATGATAATGGGTAAAGCATATCACATCAATATCATGACAGCTCCAGCCTCTTTCTTTTAGTGTAATCTGGGTACCTTCCCCACAGTCGATCAACAGCCCTTTTCCATTGTATCTGGTCATCAGTGCTGTCAGCCAGCGTCCCGGCAGCGGCATCATTCCGCCAGTGCCAAGTAAGCACAAATCAAGCATATTTTCTCCCTTCTGGGAATTTTCCTTCTCTATAAAACTTCCGTCCGTTCCATCACCTTTGGAGGAATCCGGAAGCTGGAAATCCACGTATCATAACAGGATTCACAATGAACAATTTCATGACGCTCCGTATCCCGGGCAGAAAAATACCCCCAGTCTTTAACAATATCCAGCGTGTCCTCCTTCTGAATTCCCTGTTCTGTTTTAATTATTTTCCCACAACAATTGCACTTCTTTACTTTCACTGTCCATTTCCTCCACTCTTCCAAAAAAACGCAAAATGCACACCTTTTTTCGTGAAACATATCCACCCCAGGTATGATATATTATAAAAGAAACATAGCCTTTCTGCCAATGGAACTTACTCCCACACATAGCAGAAAGTTACAGTGTTTTACTCATTAGTACTGCATCCTCTGTCGGCTGCTCATAAAAATTTTTTCGAATCCCGTTTTCTGTGAATCCAAGTGATTCGTATAAATGTCTGGCAGCCTGGTTGCTTTCCCTGACTTCCAGATAGGCAATGGTAACTCCCAGTTGTTCTGCCTCTGTCAGCAGTTGTTCCATAATCTTCCTTCCGATTCCTCTGTTTCTGGCATCTGACCTTACGCAGACATTTGGAATTTCTGCTTCATCCAAAACATATATAAAACCACAGTAACCAAGAATTTCTCCATTTTCCTCGGCTACAATATAGCGGTAATTTTCTTTTTCCACCGTCTCTGTAAATGACTTCAGACTCCAGGGCATGGAAAAGCTGGCCGCTTCCACCGCTGCCACCTGGACACAATCTTCTTTTGTCATACGACGTACCAGCATATACTTCTCCTGTTACAGACCCTGTTTTTCTGCCTGTTGTTTTTCCGCCAGTTCCCGTTCTGCCTGGGACAGGCGTAAATAATCCGGTTCATGTTCCGCAGCAGTCTGGATACGACCGGCTTTATAAAGTTCTACTGCCCGCACTGCCAGCGCCCCTGCTCTCTGTTTGCTTAAATGCAGCGGTGCAAAAGAAAACGGCACGGTTGTTTTTTCCTGCAGAATTTCAGAAAATGCTTCTACTCCGTCACCAAGATAGGTCACCGGCTCACCAATCGCATTTATCTTTTCTATAATTTCATCCACCAGAACTGCCATCTGGTCTTCCACAATTTCAAATCCATTTTTGTCGTAACGATATAATCCGGTATACACCTGGTTTCTTCTGGCATCCATCAGAGGGCAGATCAGACCTCTGGTACCATACAGATTTGCAGCAATCCCCTGGGTGGTCGGCACCGGAACCACCGGCTTGTGCAGTGCAAGCCCCAGCCCTTTCGCCGTCGCAGAGCCAATCCGCAGGCCGGTAAAAGAACCCGGTCCGGCTGAAACAGCAATGGCATCCAGTTCTGCCAGTTCCATCCCTGTCATTTTCACAATTTCTTCCACCATTGGAAGAAGTGTCTGGGAATGTGTTTTTTTGAAATTTACTGTGTACTCTGCAAGTAAGGTATCCTCAGTGGCAATGGCGGCAGATGCCACCAGACCAGAGCTTTCAATTGCTAATATCTTCATTTTTTTCACCTTTTCCAGTTAGTCCTCAAGTTCAATTCTCCGGTAATCATAACCTTTTTCCAGATCTTTCACTATCCTGATTTTTTTACAGTTCTCCGGAAGAATTTCCCGGATCAGCTCGGCCCATTCCACCAGACAGACCCCTTCCCCATAGAAGCAGTCTTCATATCCGATTTCTTCCATCTCTTCAATATCTTCAATGCGGTACACATCAAAGTGATAGAGTGGAAGCCGTCCTTCTTCGTAAATCTGTACAATCGTAAACGTTGGGCTGCTGACCGGCTCCGTAATGCCAAGTCCTGCCGCAAAGCCTTTGGTAAATATGGTCTTGCCAACGCCAAGGTCACCGGAAAGACAGTATACCTCTCCCGGCTTTGCCCCTTCGGCAAGCTCTCTGGCAAATTGAAAGGTTTCTTTTTCTGAAAAACTTTCCAGTATTTTTTTCTGTTCTGACATATATTTTTTCTCCTTAACCGTGAAGATACGGAACAGATTTCAGGAAACACGGAGTTGTTCCATGTTTCCCTTATTTTTTCAGTTTCTTTGCCTGCTCCGGGAGTTTTGCACGAAGCAGTGCCTTTAACTCCGGAAGCTGGCTGCCACAGTCCTTCTTTGGAAGAACAATGGCATTGGCTGCACCCATATACAGAACAATACATTTTCCTGTTTCACGGATGAAAATAACATCCTCCCACCTGGCAGAATCTGAACTGCTTTCCTGGGAAATAGTAAAACCTTTGTCATCAAAACAGTAATGGAGCGGTTTCTGGAACATCGGAGCCCGTTTCACCTGTCTTGCTGCCTTGTACAGCAGGGACAGGGGATTAATGACGGTAAACAACAGTGCCAGTACCACCAGCATAACCGTTACTGCAGTGTTATCCTTTCCAAAGCCGGCAATCAGGGCTGCTACACCGGCTAAGCTGAAGGCATAATTCACTACACCGGTCATTCCATGATAGGAATGCCAGTATAAAAAGTCAAACATATAGGATACTTTCATCTGAACGGAAAACTTAATTTCCCTGAGTGCTTCCATAAATCATTACTCTCCTTTTAAAATCCGGCTGATTGGCTTATAAATCAGCATGGTAAGTACGGAAACCGCACCGCATTTGATAATATTTAACGGAGCAGTGGCAAACATAACAAAGGTAAACATGCTGTTGATGGCACCATTCACCGCAGTACCCATGGCAATCAGTGCGTCAATTTCCATGTGGAACGCTTTGCTGTAGGCAGGAAGCAGAAGGAACGCATTTAACAGACAGCCAGCCACTGCACATGTCACGGTGCCAAGTACCAGACCAAGCACTGCATTCTTCTTTGTCTTCCTGAAATAGTATACCATGGACGCCGGAACCACATAAGAACAGCCAATTAAAAAGTTGGCAAACTCACCGACAAAAGCTGTGGTAGTACCGTCAATCAGGATATTTAACATAACCTTTACAAATTCAATCAGTACACCTGCCACCGGACCCATGGTGAACGCTCCGATAATAACCGGAAGTTCACTGGCGTCAATCTTGTAAAAAGGCGGCAGGAACGGCAATGGAAACTCAAACAGCATTAAAACAATCGCAACTGCTGCCAGCATGGCGATATTCACCATACGTCTGGTACTCTGCATCTGCTTTTTCTTTTCGTTTCCATTGCGCTTATCCGCCGCATTTTCTGCAAGCTTTGCCAGTACAATAATTGCTGCTACCACGGCAATGCTTCCTGCTACAAAACCAATACTCACTTCATTCATTTTTTTGTCTCCTCTCTCATCCAGACTTTACTGTCGGTAATGGAATCACACCATTTCGGCAAAAGGATTTTCCTTTTGTTCGCGGACTGTACCGCCGGTCGGGAATTGCACCCTGCCCTGAAGATTGTTTAGTTACATAGCGCATTGTACTACAAGAAGGGTGAGAAATCAAGTGGTTCGTGAAGGAGATTTTCTGTGATATACACTACCTCTTACTCTCTTTACACCACTCCCTGTACTCTTCCAGCCTTTGTATATATCCGCTGAACTCCGGCACCGTAAAATCCAGTTCCTTATATCTGATCGGATAAATAATACCTTTATTGATTAACTGGGCTCTTGTTGTAGATATAGACGTTACACTTTTATGCAGATTCAGTGCAATATTAGAAATCGTACACGGCAGTTCCCCGCACTTTACCATAGCAAACACAAACTTTTTATCACTATCTGCACAACGTTCATATCTGACCTTAAAAAAGCCACGGTCCAGCGATTCAAAAAATTCCTCCAGACAGGCTTCCACCTGAGTTTCTGTAATCTTTTTTTCTCCTGTATTCTGATATACAATCTGACACAACTGCTGAATAAAAAAAGGATATCCTTTGGTCACTGCTGTAATTCTCTTCACTGCTTCCTCTGTATAACTGACCCCAAACTTTCCCGCAGGAATTTCAATGGCAGTTTTGGACTGTTCCTCTGTCAGCGAACCAATTTCCTTGTACAAAAACAACCTCTCTGAATAGGATTTTTCATCAGACAACATTTTATAAATTTTCGGCAGACCTGCGCCAATAACCATCACCGGATAACCCAGCTGGTTCGTCCGATGCAAGGCAGCAATTAAAGCCCCCAGCTCTCCGGATTTCATATATTGTATTTCATCAATAAAAAAACAAATTGGCGTTTCTGTTTTTTGCGCTGTTTCACCGATAGTAATAAAAACCTCTGTCAAACTCTGCGTCAGATTATTGGAACTGTATAATTCTTTCTCCAGCAAAGACAGAGAAAATGTATTTTCACCTGGGTCAAAAGATACAACCAGTGCTTTGATGGCATCTAATGGTTTTTGTATTAAATGTTTAAACTTTTCCTTTGCGCTCACTTTTCTCAAAAAAGCCTGTGCACAGGTAGCAATCTGGGAAACAAAATCATTCCGTTCTTCGACTTCAATATGTCTGCAAAAAATATTTTTATCCTCCGCAATCTTTTGCAGTTTATTAATAAGCACTGTTTTTCCAACACCACGCAAACCGCTGAATATCACGGACTGCACTGGAATATTCATATTCAGTGCTTCAAAAATTTCTGAAATATTTTCAATATCTTCATCACGACCGGCCAGATATACTGGCATTAAACCCGTTCCTGGTCTGTAAGGATTTGCTTTAAACATAGATTCATTAGACCTTTGCTTATATTTGTAAAAAGCACCGACAGCTTTTCTTCTGCCAGTGCTTTTCCTCTATCTCTTATTACATAATCATCGTCAGCTGGATTCTTTTCTTTGCCACATCCACGCTCATGACCTTCACGTCCACAATATCGCCGACGCTCACCGCCTCTAACGGATGTTTAATGAACTTCTTGTTTGTAATCTGGGAAATGTGCACCAGACCATCCTGATGTACTCCGATGTCCACAAACGCACCAAAGTCGATGACGTTGCGCACGGTACCCTTTAAAATCATGCCTTCCGTTAAGTCCTTCATTTCCAGCACGTCTGTACGGAGGATTGGCTTAGGCATTTCTTCACGAGGGTCACGGCCCGGCTTTTCCAGTTCTTTAATAATATCCGTCAGGGTCAGTTCACCGATACCAAGTTCTTCCGCTAATTTCTTTTTATCACGAATCATTCCGCTTAAATTGGATAAATCCTCTCCGGCAGCCACCACCACTGGTGCCGTTTCCTTCTTCTGCTTTGCAGATTCCTCTTTTACTGCTGCCACAGGTGCACCGCCGGTTGCAAAGGCACTGGCAAGAGCCTGTCCAAATACGGAGTTGGTATTCTTCACCTGAATGGTCTTTGGCTCTTTTTTCTTTGGCTGCTTTTTCTTTTCCGAAGCCTGGGCTGCCTTCTTTGCATCTTCCGCCTTCTTCACAGCTTTCTTCTGGTTTTCCTGTAATTCCTTGATATTTTCCGCAGTGAAGCCAAGCTTGCCAAGAAGTTCTGTTGCCGCATGGTAGGATTCCGGATGTACACTGGTGGCATCCAGAGGGTTGCTTCCGTCTGCAATACGCAGGAAGCCTGCACACTGTTCGAATGCCTTTGGACCTAACTTTGTCACCTTAAGAAGTTCCTGTCTGGTCGTAAATTTGCCATTTGCTTCACGGTATGCCACAATATTCTTCGCAATCACTTTTGTAATACCGGATACGTATTCCAACAAGGATGGGGAAGCGGTATTTAAGTCCACACCAACCTTGTTTACGCAGTCTTCCACTACACCAGCCAGGGTTTCTCCCAGCTTTTTCTGGTTCATGTCGTGCTGGTACTGGCCGACACCGATCGCCTTTGGCTCGATTTTTACCAGCTCTGCCAGTGGGTCCTGCAGTCTTCTTGCAATGGAAACCGCACTTCGCTGTGCCACGTCATAGTCCGGAAATTCCTCTGTTGCCAGCTTGCTTGCAGAATAAACGGAAGCTCCGGCCTCACTGGTAATCACATATTTTGTTGGAACATTCATTTCCTTTAACAAATCTACTACAAATAATTCCGATTCTCTGGACGCCGTACCATTACCAATGGAAATCAGGGTAACATGGTACTTGCAGATTAAATGTCTGACAATCTTCTTAGCTTCTTCCTGCTTGCCCTGAGATGGAATTGTCGCATAAACAACAGCAGTGTCCAGTACCTTTCCGGTAGCATCCACTACAGCTAACTTACAGCCGGTTCTAAAACCAGGGTCCCAGCCAAGCACGGTCTGTCCCACGATTGGAGGCTGCATAAGTAACTGCTCCAAGTTCTTGCCGAATACCTTGATGGCGCCCTCTTCTGCCTTTTCTGTTAAATCATTTCTGATTTCACGGTCAATGGCAGGGGCAATGAGACGGCGGTAGCTGTCTTCCACCGTAGCTTTTAAACATTCGCTGGTATGTGGGTTATTTTTTACGATAACCTTCGTTTCCAGATAGCGTAAGATTCTCTCTTCCGGAGCCTGAATCTTCACAGTAAGTACCTTTTCCGCTTCACCACGGTTCAGGGCAAGAATACGATGGCCCGGCAGAGTGGAAAGCTTTTCGCTGAAATTGTAGTACATTTCGTATACGCTTTCTGCACCTTCTTCCTTGGCAGAGGAAGAAATACTTCCTTCTTCCATGGTAATGTCACGGATGTATCCACGATAGTCTGCCTGGTCAGAAATCTGCTCGGCAATAATATCCAGCGCACCGGCAATGGCTTCCTCTGCGGTCTTTACTTCTTTTTCTTCGGAAATATAGGCTGCCGCACTCTCCACCAGCGGCACCGCAGTTTCCTGTGCCATAATAAGCTCAGCTAATGAAGCCAGGCCCTTTTCCTGGGCAATGGTCGCTCGGGTTCTTCTCTTTGGACGGTACGGACGGTATAAATCCTCCAGCACCACCATCGTAGAAGCAGCCTCAATCTGCGCTTTTAATTCCTCTGTCAGCTTGCCCTGCTCCTCAATGCTTCGGAGCACCTGCTCCTTCTTTTCTTCCAGACCTCTGAGGTAGGTCAGTCTTTCATCTAAGTTACGAAGTACCTCATCATTCAATGCACCGGTAGCCTCTTTCCGGTAACGGGCAATGAATGGGATGGTATTTCCTTCATCAATCAGTTTTACGGCAGCTTCCACCTGTTCCTGGCGGACGCCGAGTTCTGTTGTCAGCTGTTTTAAAATGTCCATGTAGTTCCTCCATTTGATAAATGTTGCAAAAAATTCCACTAAAACCTGCGGAAAATCCCTGTGGAATATCATAGCATAAAAAGGGGGCGGATAGCAATAGGCGGATTAGCACGGTTTGGAAACTTTTCAGCAAAAATCCAATAAATTCTTGCCCTTTTCCTTCTTTTTAGTGTATAATTATTATAAACGTAACTATTCAGCCGTATATATAGCATATACGGCTGAATAGTTACTTATAAAAAAGGAGGTATGCCCTTTGATGATTTCACCTATTGGCAATAGTTATGCCTATTATACCGCGAGCCCTTATTCTTCCGGTGCCACCCGTGGCGCAGCCCGGACTGCCATGGAGGACATGCTTCATGCCGGCAGTACTACTGTCCAGCCGGTGGACGATGTGCCGGAGGTCTTTTCCAATGATGAGGTAGACCGTGTCCAGCGTACTCCGGAAGAACTGCAGCAGGACCGCAGAGATGCGTATGAAATTATGAATTCCCTGACTCCAAGAAATGCAGAACACTTAAACGCACCCCTGGAGTTTATGACAAAGTCTCCATTTAACGGCACCGAAGCCGTTAGCGGAACGAAACCTTCTTCCGAAGCAGAAGAAGCTCTGGAAAAAATCTTCGGTGATGAGGAAGAAAACGCCGATGGCACTGAAACGTGCGAAACCTGTGAAAACCGCACTTATGTAGACGGTTCCAATGAAAATGACGTTTCTTTCAAAACCCCGGGTCATATTTCCCCGGAAGCTTCTGCCGCCCAGGTTTCTGCCCATGAATACGAACATGTCAGAAATGCTTATCAGGAAGATAAAGAAGAAGGCAAGGAATTAGTCAGTGTTTCCGTTTCCTTAAAGACAGCTGTCTGCCCGGAATGCGGCAAGACCTACGTTGCCGGAGGCGAAACCAGAACCATTATGCGTAACGGAGTGGAAGAAAACCCTTATGCAAAACAGCAGCAGGCGTATGAAAATTTCGCAAATGGCCGGACAGAACAGTTAAATCTGGCCGCATAACCAGACAACATCTGCCACAATAAAACACCGGGAATCTTCCCGGTGTTCTGTTTTCACTACTTTAATCCAGTTCAATAATCTCATTGTACAAATCCGCATACCTTCCCTTTGCCGCCAGCAGTTCCTCATGGGTTCCACGCTCGATAATCCTTCCCTTCTCCAGCACCATAATCGCATTGGATTTCCGTACGGTGGAAAGCCGGTGGGCAATGACAAAAGTGGTACGGTTCTCCATCAGTGTGTCCATTCCTTCCTCAATATGCCGCTCCGTTCTCGTATCTACCGAGCTCGTTGCCTCATCCAGAATCAGAATCGGGGCCCTGGAAATGGCTGCCCTCGCAATATTTAACAGCTGGCGCTGTCCCTGGGACAGATTGGCACCGTCGTTTTCCAGCACCGTGTCATATCCATTTTCCAACTGTTCTATAAAAGAATGGGCTGAGGCAATCTTTGCCGCCTCCACCACTTCATCGTCCGTGGCATCCAGTCTGCCGTAACGGATATTTTCCCGTACCGTACCGGTAAACAGATGGGTATCCTGAAGCACCATGGCAATATTGGAACGCAGAAAGCCACGATCAATTTTTTCAATCGGTACACCATCAATGGTAATGGTACCATTCTGGATATCATAAAACCGGGAAAGCAGATTCGTCACTGTAGTTTTTCCGGCACCAGTGGAGCCTACAAAGGCAATCTTCTGTCCCGGCTTTGCATACAGGGATATATCATGCAGCACTGTCACCTCCGGTGTATAACCGAAATTCACATGCTCCAGCACAATATGGCCTTTGATTTTTTCCATCGGAACCGTATCCACATCCGGTGCCTCCGGCTCCGCATCCAACACTTCAAATACTCGTTCTGCACCAGCCAGTGTTGAAAACACCGTGTTCATCTGCATGGAAACTTCGTTAATGGGACGA
Organism: Lachnospiraceae bacterium; assembly: GCA_017938285.1. Taxonomy (GTDB): domain Bacteria; phylum Bacillota; class Clostridia; order Lachnospirales; family Lachnospiraceae; genus SIG299. The sequence continues at coordinate 22,373 of JAGBBW010000059.1, read as the reverse complement.
TTGAACTGTCTTGTATAATTCAGGGACACTGTCAGACCGCCGATATCAAAATATCCCTTTGCCACCAGAATTCCACCGGCACAGGCAGACACGGCATAGACCATGTTGCAGAACTGATGAGTCACCGGTCCCATAATACCGGAACGGAACTGTGCCTGCTCCTGGGCGCGGCACAGTCTGGCATTTAAGTAAGCAAATTCATCCTTGGCAATTTCTTCATGGTTAAATACTTTCACTACCTTCTGTCCCGAAATCGTTTCTTCTGTAAAACCATTCAGCATACCAAGATTTTTCTGTTGTTCGGAATACGCTTTCCTGCCCTTTTTCATAATTGTCTTGCTTAGATACGTTAAAACCGGTGTCGCAACAATGGTGACTGTCCCCAGCAGCGGATTGGTGTACAGCATAAGAAAAATCGTTCCCACAATAGTGATTGCACCGGAAATAATCTGAATCAGTGTTGTATTCAGCATTTCTCCCACCGTATCCACATCATTAGTGAAACGGGACATGATATCCCCCGTCTGGTGGGTGTCAAAATAGCGCACCGGCAGACTTTGCAGCTTGTTAAACAAATCTTCCCTCATACGGACCAGCATTCTCTGGGACGCCTGCAGCATAAGCCGCTGCTGCAGCCAGTGGGTCAGCACGGAAATTCCATACACCACCGCCAGAAGCACCAGCCAGCCAAACAGTCCTTCCAGACGTCCTCCAATCTCCGGCTCCGTTTCGTCATAATAAATAAACTTATTTATGATAGGACGAAGCAGGTAGGAAGCCGCCAGCGTAGAAACCGTATAAATCACAGAGCAGACAATCGCTGTAATAATCAGCATTCTTTCTTCTGCCAGATAGTTCACCAGACGCAGAATGGAGGTTTTCATGCTCTTTGGTCTGCCGGAAGCCGCCAGAGCCCGGTTCCGTCCATCATTACGTCCAATCTGCATTTCCTTTTTTTCGTCCTTCACTCTGGCACCACTATATTTTGCTTCGATTCGTGCCGCACGAACTTCATTCATGACCGCTTTCCTCCTCTCCATCCTTCTGGGAATAGTAAATTTCCTGATACGTCTTACAGTTTCGCATCAGCTCTGCATGGGTACCACAGCCGGCCACGGCTCCTTTCTCCATGACAATAATCTTATCCGCATCCATAACTGACGTAATTCTCTGTGCAATCACCAGCTTTGTCACATCCGGCAGTTTCTCCCGGAATGCCCGGCGGATGCAGGCATCCGTTGCCATATCCACAGCACTGGTGGAGTCATCCAGAATCATAATCTTTGGCTTTTTTAACAAAGCGCGGGCAATACAGAGCCGCTGCTTCTGACCGCCGGACAGATTCCCACCGCCCTGTCCAAGCTCTGTCTCATAGCCTTCCGGAAAGGAAGTAACAAAACCATCTGCCTGGGCAATTTTGCAGGCAGCCACTACTTCCTCATCCGTAGCGTTCTCATTACCCCAGCGCAGATTTTCCGTAATCGTACCAGAAAACAGCGTATTCTTCTGCAAAACCACGGAAACACTGTCCCTCAGCTTACCAAGCGACAGTTCCCGGACATCCACACCATCTACAAACACTGTTCCTTCATCCGGGTCATACAGTCTGGAAATCATGGACACCAGCGTACTTTTTCCGGAACCGGTGGAACCAATAATACCGACATATTCCCCGGACCCTATTGTTATATTGATATTGTTAAGCACCGGCGTCTTCGTTTCCTTAAAATAACGGAAGGATACCTTCTGAAACGCTATGGAACCAGAAGCAATGTCATGGTCCTTCTTTGTGGCGGCATCATCCCGGATATCCGGAATGGTATGCAGTACTTCAGAAATACGACGGTCCGAAGCAGCCGCGCGGGTTCCCTGCTGCACAATCGTTGCCAGTGCATTCAGCGCTGTCAGAATCTGGGACAAATATGTAATAAACGCCGTCAGCGTACCGATTTCCATACCACCAATCATAATCTGCCGTCCTGCCACCCACACTACTACCAGGGTAGTCACATTGGTAAGCAGCGCATACACCGGCTGCATTAAAATCAGCCACTTCAGGGCAGAAACCGTTTTTTCCATCAATGCACGGTTAATCACCGCGAACTTATTTTTTTCATGCTCCTCCCGCACAAAAGACTTTATTACCTTCTCATTGGTAATTGCCTCTCCGATACCGGTGTTCAGCGTATCCAGCTGTTCCTGCATAACCGTATACCTTGGGGAAGATACCCACCGGATCAGACAGGTTGCCAGCACCAGAAATGGAATGACAATAAAAATCACCCAGGCAATGTCCGAACTTAACTGAAACGACATAACCAGGGCACCAATCAACATGACCGGACTGCGGAAAAATCCACGGAACAGTGACTGGGTAAACGTCTGCACCTGCGTAATATCATTCGTGACACGGGTAATCAGTGAACCGGTAGAAAAACGGTCAATTTCCGAAAAAGAAAAACTCTGGACCTTGTCAAACACTTCCTGCCGGACACCCGCTGCCATTCTTGCGGCACCTTTCACGGAAAAGTATGCTCCCAGCACACCCGTTACCAGCATGGCGGCTGCCATCAGGAGCATGTAGACGCCATTTTTCAGAATATAGGGAATATCTCCGTCAGCAGCACCTTTGTTAATAATATTCGCATTGATAAAGGGAATGATAAATTCACCACAGGCCTCCAGTGTCATGAAAAGAGGACCAAGGATAAAACAGTACCAATGCGGCTTCATATGTTTTGTGTAGCGTTTCATAGTAACCTCCCATTTCAGGAACATTCTCTTCGTTCCCAGTGCAAAAGCTGTCGCTCCCCACGAAGCGTTTTTATGATATAGGAAAGAGCTCTAGTATCATAAAAAACTAACAGCATTAGTAAAGTATATCACTACTGCTGTTAGTTTTGTCAAGATTTTTTAAATTACCAGATCTATATGCTGTACGGTTCCGGCTCCGCCACTCTCCTTCAAATAAATACCGGTACTGCGGATGACACCGTTGGTTGCATGGTCTGTCTCATTTTTTAAAGAAAATTCCGTAGACGCTTTGCCAAGATAAATTGCACCCACATCTGCCCTGCGCAGGGAAATCTGCACCTTGTCCCCATTCTCATCCAGTGTCCAGATGGAAAGGTCATCAAAAATGGCATCATTTTCATCAATCCAGCCATTGCCGTCCTCATCGTACTCTGCCAGGTCCTTAAAACCATCACCGGACCGGGTACCAAACAGTTCGCTGCCATCATTGATTTCGCCGTCCTTGTTCTTATCCAGCGCCAGAAAACCACTGCCCTGCTCCGTGAAAGAGATTTCCTCTTTGGTGCCATCGGCATTTAAGTCAAACAGAAACTTCTGGTCGCTGATCTGCCCTATATTACCATCCAGATTAAACACCAGCGGGTCCACACAAATATAACTATCCCTGGTCAGGGATTCGTACTTTTCACAAAACGCGCGGGACATTTCCACTTCTACATTAAATGCAATCTCCCTGCCATCCTGTGTTCTTACCATGCCCTGGGACTGGTACGCTGTGTGCTCTGCCTCTGTATAGAAGGAAGAAGTCACCGTAATCTTTTGAAATGTCGTTGGCTGCACTGCTCCTCCGCCGCCTCCACCGGAAATGGAAATCACCCTGCCGCCTGCCAGATTCATTGCACCGGCAAAAGAAAAACTCTGGGAGCTGGACATACTGGACTTTAGTTCTGCCATACGCTGTTCTACCTTTTCTGCCATCTGGGCAGTGTCCTTCAGCCCCAGGCGTTTATTCTGCATTTTCCGTATCATCTCCAGTACACGCTTTAACGTTTCCAGCTTGATGTCCTCCGGCGTTTTCACGTCCACTCCATCTTTCTTCCGGGACTTTTCCGCCTCTGCCATGGCAAGAGCCAGGTCTTTGACATTCTGCTTTTCCTGCTCCGCAGCCTGCTGTCTGCTCCTGCGTTTCTGCTCTTCTTTATACTCCTTCATCTGCTCCACCAGCGTTTTGGATTCATCAGAAAATTCCAGAGTAGCCGCCTGGTCCGACCGGAGGACAAGTTCTTCCGTATGGGACTCCACATGGCTGTAAAAAGAGCGTTCCGATTTCATCATCACATTGCTGTTTTCAATTTTCATTGGAATAACCTCCTTGTTACCTGAAAAAGTCTGCCGCCGGATACGTCCATTTATCCGGCGGTAGGAATTGTTTACCTACATATTATATATCGGTAAAACTGCTGAAATTGTTTACAAGGAGCAGCTTTACTGTATAGTTTCCTGTTCCACTGCCTTCTGTCTTTCCTTCGTCCCTGTCTGCACACTTCTTACCTTTGGAAATACCACGGTAACCTTGAACAAATCCCCGTCCAGTTCCACTTTTGCACTGCCGCCCTGGGCCTCCGCAAAACTTTTTACAATTGCCAGACCAAGCCCGGAACCTTCACTGTTTCTGGAAGTATCTCCTCTGGTAAACCGCTCCACGATTTCCTCTGCATTATAAGTAATTTCTGCATCCGAAATATTTTTATAGACCGTACAAACCTCTTTTTCCGTCTGCTCCATGCTGATATACGCTCTGCTGCCAGCCAGACCATGCTTTAAAATGTTCAGCGTCAGATTTTCAAAAATCCGGCAGGTTTTCTGGGCATCCAGCTTCACCAGTACCTTTTCCTCCGGAAGATTCACCTTAAAGGTAATCCCGGACTGCATTATTTCCTCTTCCAGTTCCAGCTGAACTTCCTGAATCAGTTGTACCAGGTCCAGTTCCACCTTGTCTAACTGGATATTCCCGGAAGTTGCCTTGCTGATTTCAAACAAATCCTCAATCAGCGTTTTCAGCCGGGCAGCTTTCTGTTCCAGCACTGCCACATACTTCTGCCGTTCTTCCGCCGGCAGTTCTTCATTTTTCAGCAGGTCCACATAGGTAATAATCGCCGTCAACGGAGTCTTTAAATCATGGGACACATTCGTAATCAGTTCCGTCTTCATTTTCTGGCTTTTCACTTCCTCCTGCACTGCCGTATGGAAGCCGGCCTGTACCCCCTGCAGAGCAGTCTGCAGTTCATGGAACACTCCTGCATTTCCGATATATTCCACATCCGTCACACCCTCTGCCATCTCCTCTGTCGTGGACAAAAGCACTTCATAATTGGTGCGGATATTCTTCCATTTACTCTGCAGCAGCCAGAGAAGCACCGCCGAATACGGCACAGCAAGAAAAATACCAAATCCCCAGGTACAGCACAGCAACGCAACAGCAATATAATTCAATACCACTGCCAGTACAAAATTTCTGGTCCCTTTCTTCGAAAAATCAATCTCTCCACAAAACTGAACTATCTTTTTTATCCAGCCACAAACCAGACAAAGTACTCTTCCGGTCAGTGTATTTTCCTTAAAACAGCGGACAATCCCTTTGCTGAATATCTGACGTACATTAATTACTCCCAGATATGACACCAAAAACAGTCCCGACCAGAGAGCAATATTGGCTCCCTGAAGCACATAAACAACCCTTCCGTCTGCCACAATATCTTCCATGATACCCAGCCAGTAAAATACCGCCCCCGGATAATCCAGTTCCATCTGACATTTCACAATAAATTCCGGCATGCCTTCCACCAGAAGATATGCCACATGCACCGCCGCAATTACAACCAGTTCCAGCGGAATATGCGCTTTCCAGCCTTCCCTCAGTCCCAGAGGACGAATCGCCGGAAGCAGCATCCCGAGCAGCAGTACAATCACCAGGGCCGCCAGCACAAATATGGCATAATCCACTTCCATAGCCTGGATACAATTCCAGAGCTGATGATAGGTCATCTGCCATTCAAAGTCCGCCTCATACACCAGCCTTGCCTCTTTTGTCATACGTGGATACGAAGCCACAAATCCGCCAGCCAGCGCAGCCATCAGGCAGATACTGAGCAGCCAGCCCAGCGCCCGGCCAAATTTTCCTGTTTTCTTTTCTTCCATATGAATCCTCCTTTTCAAGACACAGATGTCTTTTCCTGTATTCTCCTGTTTTTCTTCCAGTTATATCACATACTCTTCCGGAACTGCCCATCTCATAACAGTCCCTGTGCTTATTCTTCTATTTTATATCCGACCCCCCAGACTACCTTTAAATATCTTGGTTTCTTCGGATTTAACTCAATTTTCTCCCGGATATTCCGGATATGCACCATCACCGTATCAGTGGTAATGGCACGCTCATTCCACACCCTCTCGTACAGCTCCTCTGCCGAAAATACCCTGCCCGGGTGCTTCATCAGCAGTGCCAGCACTTTAAACTCCAGCGGGGTCAGCTTCACCGGATTCCCGTCCAGCGTCAGCGAAGCCTTTTCCTCATCCAGCTCCAGACCGCCCACCGTATACACATGTTCCCGTTTCACTTCCATCGTTCCCTGTAGTGCATCCATAAATTTCTTATATCTGCGAAGCTGGGAATTCACCCTCGCCATCAGTTCCATTGGTGCAAACGGTTTGGTAACATAATCGTCCGCCCCCACATTCAGCCCGGTAATTTTGTCAATTTCCTCCGACTTTGCTGTCAGCATAATCACTGGGAAATCATGTTTTTCCCGCAGCCGCATGGTCATGGTAATACCGTCCATTTTCGGCATCATAATATCTACAATGGCAAGATGAATCTCTTCCTTCTCTATCATGTCCAGACCTTCGATTCCATTACCGGCACCAAAGACTATGTATCCCTGATTTTTCAGGTAAATTTTTATACCTTCCAGTATTTCTTTGTCGTCCTCTACGACTAAAATGTGGTTATACTCCATTCTCCTTCTCTCCCTGGTTCTTCTGCCTTTTCATTTTATGAGACGTTTTATATTCCTTGTATCCTCTTTTAACACGATACCAGTATACTAAAAAAATCTTAAGAAGTCTCTGGTAAAAAACCAAAGAATTTCTTAAGATTTTTTTGTTTTATCCAGATAACTTTTGTTTTTAATGTCATTTTACTCTTCAATAAACAATATCGTATTCATCAAATTATATTCTGCATTCAAAACACAGCCTTATGATGAATCGGCACAAAAAATCAAAATAAAAAAACATAATTGGCAAAAGACATCATGAAATCAAAATCTCCACAGAATAGATTTCTCTACTCTGTGGAGTTTCATTTTTATACATATTCCCATAAATACATGAACCTTTTTAAACCGCCATCACCGCATAAGCGTCATAAATTTCTTCCGCTTCTTCTTTGCTAATACCATATTCTTTATGCATTCTTGCAATAATTTGGTTCTTATCTGCACCATATGCAATACCTGCCTTAATTTCTGTTTCTATTGCTTTCTTCTTTGCATATTCTTCTACTGCCTGGCACATAAGTTCCCGACCTCCTTCTTCCTTAAAATGCTTCACACCAGTTGCTAATTCTGCATAATACATATCCTTTGCATTTTTACAGCCAAAGTCACGCATGAGCCTTCCCAATGGGTCTTCTCCTTTGTAACTGCCATTCACATACAGAATGTGTGAACCATCCTGAAATACTGTTCCAAGTTCCTCTAAGTGACGGTTAATCGTATAAATTGGCAAACCATAACCGAAATAATCATTTTGTGTAATCATAATGACATAGGATTCCAGCAGTTCCTTAAATTCCTGGCCTTCCTTTAACATCCGGCTGTCAATCATGCTGCTGTGGAATCTGGCACGCCGTTCATCTGCACCTACATTACTACGCTGTACTTCTACGTTGAAAAATTCTCCGTGTCCATCTTTCACCAGAATATCAAGCCGGATATTACGTCCACCGACCACGGGACTTTCTAATTCTTTTTGTCCAACCACGCTGATAACTTCTATATCGTCTCTTTTTAAGATAATTTTTAGAAGCAGTTCTGCCGCCGGAATATTTTCGTCAAATACCATTGACATCAGATCATCATCAAACAAAGTCATATCGTCAATGATTTTTTCAACGCTTTTATCTGTTTGCAGTATCTTATTTTTCTTAGCGTCCACTATTATCCCTCTTCTCTTATATTTTACTACGTTTTGCTTTTATTAGCAAATTCTTTTATTAGTTTCATAATAAGCATAACACACAATCCGCAAATTGTACAGAACAAAAGTTCGATTCTCTTGTTTCATTAATAAAGATAGGACAGAAACAGCCCTTCTCTCTCATTAGCCTGTTTCTGTCCCATTCTTTCTAAAACCATTCTATCGCAACTACACCAGCACTACACCAATTTTCGTATTTTCTTAATACACCATAAAGGATTATATACCATACTCAACTTGGCAAATTCCTTGATTCTATGCGATTTGCAGAGTCGTGAAAAATCATAATAAATTACATGAAACAACCTCTTTATTTCCTTATGATTTTTCTTAAGATTTTTTTCTTTTCCACTGGAACTGCTTATTTAAAGCAATTCTTTTACCATTTCTACTGCAAATTCGTGCAATCCGCCGGAGGCTTCTAAGGAATTAATCAGTGTTTCCTCAGAAACCAGATAACTCTATTGCCGGCGATACACCACCCATTTTAAAATTGCTCATTGCTTTATCCATATCCTCCAGTGTTCTGACTGACATAGTATCTTGAACAACCAATTTTTGAGGTTCTGACATAATCCGGCTGTTCTCATATTCTTTCACAGAGTAACACTGATACAATACCCCTCTTAGTGTCACTCTTTTTTCTTCATTACATAATTCTTCTACTGCTGTATACATAAATTTCCAATCTCCTAAATACAATTTGAGATCAACTGTACAATTCCGCACTAAGGATTTGATTATATGTACTCCCAAAATATTTACGGCACTTGTCAGTAACAATATCCGGCTTAATATTCCGTAACATCCTGTCCCCATGCAATTTCTTTGAATAATACAAATCTCTGGATTCTACAATCTGTTTTACATATTCAGAATTTGCATTTTTCACCTCACTAATATGTTCCTTTATTCCCGACTGTATCGCTTCAATAAGTTTGTCACTTAATTTAATATAGCTGCCTTCAAACCATCCAAATCATCTTCTATTAAAACCGCTTTGCACTTTGAGATTTCATCCCTGTACTTTCCTAAAATACTATAGATTTTCTCAAACAATGCCTCTCCAGTAAGACCGCTTATATCAGAAGATATACGTTTAGAATCCCCTTTTTTCTTTATAGTTTTATTCGGCAGGTATTGCTTATAATCATAATTGTCGTTTATTTTCTTCAAGAAATACTGCATGGCACCTGCTTCCGTGTATCCACAGGTCAAAAAACATGCTATTCTATTTACCATGGCCATCCCCCCAGTGCAGGATCATTTGTCCTATACAAATCACCAAGTTCCCATTCCCCTAACTCGTCCACAATATCTCTATATTGTATTTTTTTAATTGTATCATTGTTTCCAAAGACAAAAACAGCTACTTTCTCTCTTTTGAATTCTTCCGTAAATACATCCAAAAAGTCCGGTGAATGTGTACTTATAAAGCACTGACTAAACGTATCCGCCGTTTGTATCCAATTACCTATAACTTTTTGCCACGCTGGATGTAAATTAGTTTCCGGTTCATCAATAGCTAATAATGTCCGCTGATTTTTCATTGGCATATTGATTAACATATTCAATATCAACCCTTTCAGTGTACCTTCCGATACATCAGATAAATCATACTGTTCCTCGTCATATACCATCTTAAAAATCAATTTATCATATGCATTTACAGTATCTGCCATTTGTAGATTTGGAATCAGTTCTTTTAATTTTTTTTCAAAATTAATTTTCCAAAATACATCTTCCGATTTGTACCTATTAAATACATTTGTAAAATTAGACGCATTCTTATTCAAAGAATCATCTACAGCCTTCATATTAACCGGCTCCCGCAATTTACCAGACTCAAACTGTGCACTGGTATAAACGCTAAAGCCCTCAAAATACTTTTGCAACTCATATAATAATTGTGCAATATTTACACGTATTAATTCATTCCCATAAATATTCTGATTTTTCAAAAGAATATCTTTAAATTGCATAATTAAAGTTTCTTTGCTATCTACTTCAAAGGCTAATCTACGATTTTTTGCCCCGACCTTTATTGCTGTTGAAAAATTGCCCAACCCAATTTTATGATCATGACATCTAAAATAATTAAACTCCCTGTCATATCCCATTTTGGGTTCAGCTGAACTCAATTCTTCCAAAACAATATTACATTTTTCAACAGTACTTCCTACTCCAAATGAAAATTTATATCGTACCGGCTCACCATTCAGGCAAATTTCCCATGTAAAATCAATTGGAGCATCCGGATCAGCATGCTTATATAATGAATGTTCCCAGCCATTACGTGCAACTGCATTTAAAAACGCAGATTTCAAATTTCCTTCCCCGGAATTTTTTAACATTTCAGAGAAAAAAGTTATCGCTTTTATGAAATTACTTTTTCCTGAATTATTAGGTCCGATTAAAATATTGATTTTTTCAAATTCTAAATTATCTGCATTTATATTTCGAAAATTATGACAAGAAAATTTATTAATCACTTTATTCTCCTCCCCACATTTTGCTATCTATCTTTCCCTATTACAAGAACATATTATAACAGAAATTTCATATGCATACACTAACTTTTTTATTTTCTTTTTTTGCTAATAAATATAGGACAGAAACAGCCCTTCTCTCTCTTTAGCCTGTTTCTGTCCCATTCTTTCTGAGGAAACACTGATTCATTGCTTCCCTAAAATTATCCTTCTATGCATCCTTATCCCTGATTTCCCCATAGTCTGCCAGCTTATTGATTGCCCGGAGCATACAATTCAGTGCAGGAGTCAGATCCGACTCTGTGACATACCACATGCTGTCCATCAGATTTGCTTTCACGTTGTCGGTCAGATTGTCTGATATCCTGTTCTTCACTTCCTGACTGCAGTACGCCAGCACAGTTCCAAGCTCTTTGAACTCCACTTCCCGGAGAATACGCTGAATTTCCCTGTCAGAATAAAACTTCATTTTTTCTTCGAACAGACCAATAAATGGATTGTCTGTCGCTGCCGGCTGGTAAGCATTCCATTTCTCTACCATACGCTGTTTATATGTCTCTGATAATTCTTCCTGCTCCTGCCGTATCACTTTAGAGATCCTTCCTTTCAGGGAAGCTGGAATATAACTGTACATAATCTCTTCTATCAGTCTTGGATTTTCTCCTGCCTGAATGTAAAGACTGCCTTCCAGGATGATATAACATAAATATCCTTCCAGTGTATCCGGTCCCTGAACCAGAATTCTGTTTGTCAGAATTTTCTTTAATAACTCCGGTTCTGTACCATCTACAATGAACAGCAGTGCATCCGCCAGAAACAAATCCGCAAAGGTTCCTCCTGACCTGCTTTCATTTGCATACTCTTCCAGCGCCAGCAGTCCTTCTTTTCTGGCCGTTGCACTGGCTTTCAAAATTTGCTGGAGCACATGAATGACTGCTGCAAGATTCTGTTCTCTTGGTTTTTCTCCTTCCAGAAGATGATTCTTTGCCTTTCCTAAAATGATACTGCTAAATGACTCTGACATAATTTACGCCTCCTGTTCCAGTAAAAATACAACTACCTTATCCGTCCTATCTTGCCTCCGTCATATACCTGTTGTACAGCGCACTGCATCTTGCACAGCATTCCACATACAGCCTGCGCACTTCTTCCCTTTCAGAAATACAGAGGTAATCCTCTGCATTTAGCAGGTTCTGTATCGTCTGCACAGTAGTATCGTATTCTTCTGCCCTGTTCAGTGTATCCGCATAACTTTTCAGAATGTCCGCATATCTTCCGCCACATTCCCGGACCTCACACCGCTTATTCACTTCACTTACAAAGCCCTTTACATCTTTCGCAAAAAAGGAACCGTTCCGTTCTGCCTGGTCGGTGCCATAATAATGTCCAAATGGTGTTTCCCATGCCATACCTTCCTTCTGGGAACGTTTCAGCCTTACCATATAATATCCTGCCAGATCTTCGTAAGCCAGATCCAGTGCCGGAAGTGCCTTATGCAGCCAGGACACACGCACCAGTTTTCCGCTGTCAATACGGTTAAAAATTTCCTCATTTAATGCCAGATCTTCTGTTTTTGTAGCAGACAGCCAGAATACATAATTGTCCACCGTCCCGGCAATAATAACATCACCTTCGTTATTAAAATACAGCGTCATTCCGGTTTCCTTTTTCCTCAAATCGTACTGTGGAAAAACATAATTCTTTTTACTTACTGCATTAAACTGTTGAAGTTCCTCGAATGTCATCTCTTCTTCTCCTGTTCTGCCATCCGTTTCCCTGACTATTTACTGCATTCATGCAGCAGGCCCATCTTCAGTTCGAACATCGCCGGACTCATATCCAGGTAATGTGGGTGGGAATTCTCGAAACGCTGCTCCTCCTGCCAGATTTCATTGTCCAGCTGGTGTCTTACATAACTGCGGATATCCTCCAGCTTCGGCAGCTCGTAAACCAGTTCACCGGCTTTAAAAATCTGCTGGTGCAGTGCTTTAAACGTACAGTCTTCAAAACTGCGGTTCTTCCAGTATTTTAACGGGTCCACATAGCGTACCGGAGCAGAAGCGTCGATTTTTTCACCTTTTACGGTCAGGTAATCTGCCACTGCCTTGCCATCCTTGTCATACACACGGTACAGCTCCTTAATGCCCGGATTTGTAATCTTCTCCACGGTTTCAGAAATCTTAATCTTTGGCTGGAACTCTCCATTTTTCTGCACTGCTACCAGCTTATATACCGCACCAAACACCGGATTGGTGGAAGAAGTAATCAGCTTTTCACCAACACCGTAGCTGTCAATCAGTGCCCCCTGGCGGTTCAGGGAATTGATGGTATATTCGTCCAGACCGTTGGAAGCCACAATAATACAATCCGTAAGACCGGCTTCATCCAGCTGCTTTCTTGCTTCCTTGGAAAGGTAGGAAAGGTCGCCGGAATCCAGACGGATTCCCTTCAGACGGGCACCCTGCGGTTCCAGGATTTCCTTTGCCACACGGATGGCATTTGGCACACCGCTCTTTAATACATCATATGTATCCACCAGAAGCACTGTGGCATTTGGATAACTTTCCGCATATGCCTTAAATGCTTCATATTCATTTTCAAAGGACATCACCCAGCTGTGTGCCATGGTGCCGGAAATCGGAATGCCAAACATCTGGCCTGCCAGCACCGTGGCTGTACCGGCAGCACCGCCGATATATGCTGCCCTGGCTCCATACACGGCAGCGTCCACGTTATGGGCACGTCTTGCCCCAAAGTCGGAGACTGGTTTGCCCTTGGCAGAGCGCACAATGCGGTTCGTTTTAGTGGCAATCAGGGACTGGTGGTTGATTTCCAGAAGAACTGCCGTTTCAATGAGCTGGGCATCCACCAGAGGTGCCACCACGGTCATAATCGGCTCATTCGGGAACATGACTGTACCTTCCGGCATGGCATAGATGTCCCCTCGGAACTTAAAGTTTAATAAGTACTGTAAAAATTCCTCTGTAAACAGATTTCTGGAGCGGAGATACTCCACATCTGCCTCCGAAAAGTGCAGGTTCTGAATATACTCAATTACCTGCTCCAGACCTGCAAAAATAGCAAAGCCGGCATTATCCGGATTTTTGCGGTAAAACACATCAAAAGCTACCATCGTATCCTGAAAGCCTTTGTTTAAGTAGCCGTTGGTCATGGTCAGTTCATACATATCCATGACCATGGAAATATTTCTTTCATTAAATTGTGTGCTCATGGTTTGCCCTCATTTCTTACTTTTCTACGTAACTATTCAGTATCTTCATAGTTACGTTTCTACTATAAATTTATTCTTCTCCTCTTACCGTCACCTGGCACATTTTCATCGCAGCCAGTGCATTTTTGTGGCTCTCCGGTGTTACCCCGGCACAGCAGGAGGCGTCCACGGAAACCAGTACCTCCGGCAGATTAGCCTTTAACACCAGGGCATTGGAAATCACGCAGATGTCCGTGCATAATCCACAGAGTTCTATTTCTTCTATCGGATTTTCCACATGAAGCTTCTTTAACTCTTCTGCCAGCTCCATACTTCCAAAGGTTGGCTTGCAGAATACCCGGCAGCCTTCGCTCAATTTCTCCAGTCCACCAGACAGCTGCCAGCCCTCTGTACCCTCAATACAATGTTCTACCGGAAGATTCTTTCCTTCCTGGGTATTCAGATAGTCGCTGGTATGGGTATCTTTCGTATACATCACCGTTCCTTTAAAATTTCTTACCTTTTCTTCCACCTTAGGAAGAATCTGCTCTGCCTCCGGTGTCCCAAGACTTCCTGTGATAAAATCATTCTGCATATCCACAACAATCAAATACTTCATCCGCCTGCCTCCTTCATTTTCTGTCCTGCTTAAGTTTTCTGCAACTGATACTTTGTTTAAATTTTAACATTATGCTTAAACTTTTTCAAGCTATTTATCATTCTGTATACAAAAGCAGACTACCGTACCCCCTTCCGTACGGCAGTCTGCTTTCTTTTATATATGATTTAATGTATAGACCTTATCATCCTGATCGGAACCAACAAATGTTTTCTTTATCGGCTGATTCAGCGTATTCACATCAAATGGTTCTTTTCTACGCATTTCTGAAAGTTCTTTTTTCTTTGTTTCATTATCATTTCCATGCAGGGTGTCTGATTTAATTTCCGCAGCAAGGGCAGCTTCTCTCCGGTCCTGTTTCCTTGCTACCTGGTCCTGCAGACGCTCCTGCTGCCACAGGGAATCTACTGCCAGCATCTTCTGCAGTTTATCCGCAGGCACATTGACTTTTTCTACTGGTTCTTTCTGTTCCTGCACCACAATTTTTTTATCCTGTTCCTTTTCCAGATCTTCTTCTGCGGTTTCCTTTACTGATCTGCGTTCTTCTGACAGTCTGGCCGTTTCTTTTTCCTTTTTCTGCTCTTCCAGCTGCTCTGCTCTTTCTTTTTTCTTCTCCATCTGGAGCATTTTCAGCCTGCGGTTCAATTCTTCAATCTGCTGACGGATTTCTTCTGATTCCTTTTCTTTTTCTTCTTTTGTTTTTTGTGAATCCGAAGATAACCGGTTCAGACTCTGCTGCTTTGTTGCAATCTGGCTCTGAAGAGTCTTGCTTTCCATATCTGCCTTTGGCACAGTTGTCTGACTTACACTGTTCATTGATACATTATTAATAGCCATTCCACATCCTCCTCTTTACAAAATATGTTTTACCCCGACAGTTCTCCTGCTTCCATACTAATATTATACTTCTTATCAGTAAAAAAAGCAATTCTTTCCTTTTCCTCTTGCGCCTTTCTCAAAATAATACTATAATCTTGATGACTGTTTTAACCTTTTAGCAACAATAAAAACTACTTAAAAAATAAAACGATGCTAAGAAGAAAAACCATACACTTCATGCAAACAGGTGAACTATGAATAAAACATACTCTTTCCAACATAATACATCCATTTTCCGTAAGGGAATCAAAGACGGTATTCCCATCGGGCTTGGCTATCTTGCCGTATCCTTTTCTTTGGGCATTGCCGCCAAAAATGCCGGACTGACACCGTTCCAGGCCTTTTTATCCAGCGCACTGTGCAATGCTTCTGCCGGGGAATACGCCGGATTTACCCTGATTGCCGCCAGCGCTGCTTTCCTGGAAGTCGCCCTTGTGACTCTGATTGCCAATGCCAGATATCTCCTGATGAGCTGTGCCATGAGCCAGAGGATTGACCCGGATATGCCGTTCTTTCACCGGATCTTTCTGGGATTTTATATTACAGACGAGCTGTTTGGCATTGCCATTGCCCGTCCCGGTTATTTGAACCCTTACTATACCTACGGTGCTGTACTGATTGCGGCTCCCTGCTGGGCTTTCGGTACGGCATTAGGAGCCATTGCCGGAAACCTGCTGCCGCTCCGCCTGGTAAGTGCCTTCAGCGTGGCTCTTTATGGAATGTTTCTGGCAGTATTTATTCCACCGGCAAGAAAAAGTAAAGTGGTCTGCGGTTTAATTGTTGTCTGCTTTTTTGCCAGCTACTGTGCCGCATATCTTCCGGTGCTTTCCGGACTGTCTGAGGGTATCCGTACCATATTATTAACCGTTCTGATTTCCGCCGGAGCTGCCATTCTGTTCCCAAGGAATACAACGGAGGAGGAACAAACCAATGAATAAAAGCTATGTTTATATACTCATTATGGCAGGCGTATCCTTTCTTATCCGTGCCCTGCCGCTGACTTTATTCCAAAAACAGATTAAAAGCAGATTTTTGCAGTCCTTCCTGTACTATGTGCCTTATGTCACACTGGCAGTTATGACCTTTCCGGCAATTTTGCATGCTACACAAAGCCCGGTTTCCGGTGCACTGGCACTGTTTGCCGGTATTCTGGCGGCATGGTTTGGGGCGGATTTGTTTAAGACGGCGGTGGTGTGCTGCGGAGTGGTGTTTCTGGTGGAATGGTTTTTGTAGTTATATCCCTGATTGGATTTCCCTATAACTCCTAATAAATATAATTACTCCTCTTGACTTTATAAAATGCGTATTATACAATTTGTATAATACGCATGATAAGATACTTTTAGTTATCTTGTCATATATTATCATTTAGGAGGAATGCCCAATGAAAAAAGTTTTTGTCTCTCTCTTATTTTTCACCCTGTGTCTTTTCTCTGGATGCAGACAAAAAACATCCCAAAGTATTGTTTCAGAACAGCCTGCGATTACTACTACGCCTGTAGCAACAACTGCTCCAACCCACACCCCATCCCCATTACCAACCATGACTCCAACCAATCCTCCTTCTCCTGTACCAACTGCTACTCCGGCACCAATACAGGTATTTCTTCCAGAAGAGGTTGAAGTAATACCAGAAATTGTTTTTTATGACTTTGACGAAATCAATAAAAACGAGATTTATCATGAAATTTTTGGTACACAGCCCGGCGCAACTTATGGAACCTGGTATACAGTACGCAAAAATGGTGTGGAATATTATTATGCATTGGATGAAGGTACACACATATTCACGGGATGTATAGATTTTTATGGCTATTCCATAATAGACGAGAGCCATATTTTAACAAATGGTCTTTCTGTCGGAATGACTGTGAAAGATATTCTTGACTTATATCCTAATATGGCCATTGTAAATTTTAACAATAATTTTATCGGAGAAAAAGTCCGGGGATTCTATGGATGGAACGATACTGCTTATCCCCGTAGTCCCATTGATTTTGATCCGGATTATGAGTATAGCGACCAAACATACCGTTGGACAAATCAGTTTGACTATATCATGGTAGCTGATATCCAACGCCCAACGGATACTCTGCCAGTTCATCTTGGGTTACTTATTAAGGACGACAAGATTGCTGCCATTACCTTTTACTATCCAACAGCAGGATAATAAAAAAGCACAACCGGAGTATATCTGACCATACTCTGGCTGTGCTTTTTTACTATTTCTTATCTTATACAAAATCCTGTACTGGCTTTAACAGTATTGTATGGGTATAAACCGTCTGTAAATAGGCTGGATTAGTATATACTGTATCCCGCCATGTCTGACTTGCATGATTTAAGTCCTTGGTTTCATCTCCGATAGTGATATAACCATGATGTGGACCCGTTTTACCGGAATGTGCATATACAATACTGGTAACTGCTCCGGCAGCATTTTTGTTTACAGAATGGACAACCAGAACATGACCACCCTCATTAGTCTGTATGGTACAGCCCGGCTTAATATCTTTCGCCATCGTAATTTTAGTTCCGTGATATATACTTGATAACTCCGACGCTAAAACTCCGTTCCTATAAATTAACGTTCCTCCAAGGGCATCCTCAAAATACTCCCTTACTGCACCGCCTGTTGCTTCATTTAACACATAATAAACGAAACCAGAACAGTCAAGTCCAAATATCTCTTCGTTAGCAGACACATACTCCTGAATTTCTTCTTGTGTTTTGGATTTTGTACCGACCCATGCAGAAATTGCCGCTCTAATCTCTGCCGGTGTGGCTTTTCCTCCCATGCAGTAAGGAATTTTAATCGACATACCATCATAGGTAAATTGCGTATATTCCATACACTTCCGATTTAAATTTGTTAAAAATGACATAAGTATTATACTCCTTTCTTTTTTGTAACCGGTTACATCTAATAGAAAGAGTATTTCTGTAGTTTTGTAAACTTCATTTCATATATTGTATAACTATTTATTTACACTTTATTCAACCTGTCAACACAACTAAATATCATTTAATCAATGCATACAATACAAACCATAATTTATATTCGTTTTCTATCCCCTTCTCTCTTTACATTTTTAGCGTCACTCATCTGTTACTCTATTACTCATTCAAACATAGCGTATTAAAATTTTTAATGTTTTTCCTTCTCTTTACCGTCGCTTTTCAATTATCCTTTCTCTTGCCTATTATCTTATTGTATTTCATTATACATTCCGATAATATTATTGTCATGTTAATTTTTCGTAAAAAAAGTGGCACCGAACTGATGCCACTTTTTTTACTTCTAATATCCCAGTAAACGATAAAACGTGTAATCTCCAAGAACTGTCTTTTCAATAACTTCATTATAGACACCAGTCCCCTGACAATAATATTCTTTACCGTTTTCTGTGCTTACTTTTCTTGCATAATAGGTACTCTTTGCATACCACAAGCAGTTACCAACCGGATTCGTTTTGTCTGCAATATTTCTGGCAATATCCAGACTTGTTTTCCATTCCTCAGATGACGTATCCGGCTGCAATGCATAGGAACTTGTTATCTTCGTAAACTGATTTTTCTCCAAAATAACTCCTTCCCATGTATTTCCTCCAAATACAGAAGAATTTTTTTCTTTTCTGTTTTTTACAACAAAAGCAACTCCTTTTTTAACAGATTCCGACTGATTGAGTGCTTCTGCATAAATCAACCGGGTCAACAAATCAATCCCATCTCTTCCAATTAATTCATTTGCTGTACTTAATGATTCTCCGTATGCCATATACTGCCTCCTTTTTTGTTATACAATGATTACACTAACAAAAAAGAAGTATTTGAATTATTTGTAACCTATTTTAGCAAATTATTTTCCAGTAACTCCATATCTTTGTATTCTGCATAATAATCCATTATCATTTGTATATTCTCTATGTACCATCCTTCCTCTGTCCAGGAACAATCTATACACTTTACAACATCCTCGGTAATATCCTCATCCATTATTAAACGAAGTAGCTTTCTTCCATCTGTTTCAACTATAGTTGCTGCCACACAGGAAACACCAAATTGACGTGCAATAAAATCCTCTGGCTGTTCCTCCTGCAAATCTGGATTTTTTATAAACACATTCGGAATCTCATACCACTTCTGATTTTCAATCTGTAAAACATTTACTTCACCTAACCCATATGCACTTCCAACAGAACTGCGAAACAAGACTATTTCTGTCACTCCATCTGCATTTAAGTCTCCCGATACCATATACGAATTCCAGTATCCGGAATAATTAGTAAAATCTTTTGTTCCATTCGAAAACTGTACAACCAGCTGCGTATATGTTTCATCCAACCCTATACAATCTTTTACATACACTCTTTCCTCTGTTCCGTTACTGTCGACATCCGTTCTAATCTCAATCCCATAACAAATCGGAATATCGCACTGCTTTGTTTCTGCCAACACCTCTGTCATTCGAAGTCCATTACTTACAAACAACATCACCAATAATGTGCCAATTACACTAACAATGCTGGTTCTTCTTTTTTCTACCATAAAAATGTTATCAAATCGGTATTTAATAAACCTTGTTCCCTGCACATACCCTGTTGTCAATGCAGCTTTTGTTGCTCCCGCACTGATACAAGACATAATAATTTCGCTATATTCTCTGCGCTCTTCTTTTGTTGCAGTACTAAGTACTTTTTCATCGCAGATTAATTCTATATCTTGATTAATTAGTACTCTCATCAGCCATACAAATGGATTAAACCAATGTATTCCATTAACGAAAATCACTAGACCTTTTATCAAAATATCATGATTTTTACAATGTATTAGTTCATGCTGCAAAATATATTCTAAGTCTTTTTTTGAGTACTCTGTATCCGGAAGATAAATTTTGTTCTTGAATAAACCAGCAGAAAAAGGACTGATTTTTTTGTCGGCCATAATATATATCTGTGGGCATTCCTTTAACCCTATCTTTTTCGAGAGTCCCTTTGCCTGATGTAACATTTGTTCATCTATACAAAGGCTGCTTTTTTTCCGCAATTTTTCAAATACTCTTCTTTGTGTAAATACATAATAAGAAAAAAACAGGAAAGTACCCATGCCCCATGCAAGCACCATGATATTCCCTGAAGTAAGCCTATGACTTTTCGATTTATCCACAGCCACATTCGATAATTCATTCATCACTTGTTCTGCGCTATCCACTGGCAATTCTGTGGTACTGTTTGAAACTTCATTTAAACGATATACCGGTACTTCCAGTTGAACCAAAACTGATTGCTCCCTGGATTGTAATGGAATCAAAAATCGTAGCATAATCAAGCACCATATCAGCATTTTATATTTCTTCTTACTTTTTCTTCCAAAAACAAAAGATAAAACAGCAAAGACAATAACGGCCATGCCTCCTGCTATGGAAGCTTCCATAATATTTAGTAATATTCCCATTTATTGCTTTTCCTCCAGGGAATCCAGATATTCTCTCAGCTCCTGAATATTTTCCTTTGACATCCTCTTTCCCTGATACAGGCAGGCAATCAGATTTTTGGCAGATTTATCATAGAGCCGCTCTAAAAAAGTCTCGCTTTCTGCTAACTTATATTCTTGCTCAGACACCAAAGCAGAATAAAAATTCGTCCTGGTACTTCTGTCACAATTAACAGCTCCCTTTTCCGCCATCCTTGCCAAAACCGTCATTACACTGGCAAGCTTCCAATTTCTTGTTTCACTTAATTCATTTAAAATCTGATTGGAAGTAAGAGAATTTTTATGGCTCCATAAAATATGCATAATTTCCAATTCGGCTTCTGATAATTTTTTCATAAACTCTCTATTCCTTTCTTCCTACTTTGTATATTATTATACATTTTTCAAATTTTTTTGCAAATACATTCTAATCTTCTTTCCTATCAACGTTGTTTTTTAACCTACAAATTACCTTTACTAAACTTTGTGGAAGCTTTACTCCCATTCTCCCTGCATTCTCCAATATTGACAACATTTCATTTAGAATAAACCATACCAATACTAACAAACCAAAGATTGTGCTTCCTTTATAATCAATTCCTATCTCACTTATCAAATCAGACAGCAGATAATCCGTACTAACTGCAACCAATACGGTTACAATATATCCTACTTTCTTATAAATTCCTATCAATCCCTTTTTGCTGCTCCAGCCATACTCTTTTTCATTTGGATGTTCTAATGCCTCTTTCTTAGATGCCAACATCCCAGAAATATAATCCACTACCATCAGCAGCATAAACCAAAGTAATGCTGGTCCCATTCCTTCCAGTTTTCCACTAATAAAAGTTACCACGCCTGTTATAATCCCCTTTATGTATACTCCTTTATTTTCCATACAGCCACCTTTTTCTTTTGCTTGCTAGTTTCATTTATACAAAATAATCTTCTCTTTGTAGATGCTCTTTTAGTTTTCTGCGTATTCGATTAATATATTGCCGTGAAAGATTCAGCTTTTGAGCAATCTCCCTATCGGTCATTTCTTTCAATAAAATACACTGCACTATGTTTTGTTGGACTCCTTTATATTGCCCCACAATTTTCATCGCGTCTTCTCTAAATATTGTATCTTCTAGTTCCTTTCCTTCATACAATATCGTTTGAAATATTCCTGTTTCTTCATTAACAGCCGACTCATGATCAAACTTTTTTCTGCTTTTTTTATACATTTCATAAAATCTGTTTCGAAGTGCTGTGTTCAGAAAATTAAGGACTTGTCCGTCACTTTCACAATATTCTATATTTCCAATCGCTTCCCATAAAGCAAGCATCAATTCAGAACGAATATCTTCTTTTTCGTCTTTATATAACAACCGCACATATTTGTTGACCGCCGGTTCCATACGTTCTAACAAAAAATTAAAGTTATTTTTGTCTTTTTTTATTTCATAAATTAAAGTTACAAGTTCTCCCATCATTTTCCCTCCTTACGAGGTAAAAAGGGAAAATTTCAAGAATTGTAACCTACTTTTATAACATTATAAAATTTTTACACCAGTTTACAACTTTTTAAATAAAAAATAACGTACAGACCACCTTTTGTTGTATAATAAGTTTGCAGACAAATTCCAACGAAAGAGGTGTTCTGTACGTCAAACCCATTATACAACAAAAAGAATTTAATTGGTAG
>JAGBBW010000058.1 GCA_017938285.1 Lachnospiraceae bacterium | reverse complement strand
TTCGTAAACAACAAGCCTGCTATGGAAGCTATGGCTAAGAATACAAACTACAAGAGCAAAGTATTAGGCGGACAGAATCCACTTGCTATGTACTGTGCAGGTGCAGGAAAGATTGATTTAAGTAATATTTCCGCTTATGACCAGGCTTGTAACGAAGAATTCCAGAAAGCCATGAAGAACTACTTCGAAGGCAATGCTACTTATGAAGAAGCATTAGAGCAGTTCTATAAGGCAGTAATTGAAAAGCATCCAGATTTGAGCAAGTAAGTAAGGGCAGACACTATAAGGTGCTGTTTGAAGGAAAAATCCTGCCTGCCTGAAAGGGCAGGCAGGATTTTTATTCCCTGTTCTATGATAATCAAAAACAGAGAACGGAAGAAAAAGGGTTTTGGATTATCATAGAACAGGAGTAAGTGGAGGAAAGAAGTATGCAGAAAAAATCGAAGGGGAAAGCAGTGCGTTATAATAAATGGGGATATATCTTTTTGATACCATTTATTCTGATTTATGTTGTATTTCAGTTAGTTCCGTTGTTTACAACAATTTTTTACAGCTTTTTTGAATATTACAAATCCGGTTTGAAAGTTATTGGTCCAAACTTTGTTGGTTTTAAAAATTATATTGATATGTTTGTCAATAGTGACATTCCGGTATATGCGGGAAATACGCTGATTATGTGGATTCTGGGCTTTGTTCCGCAGATTCTGGTTTCTCTTCTGTTAGGTGCGTGGTTTTCGAATCCAAGTCTGCGTTTAAAGGGACAGAGATTCTTTAAGACAGTGATTTATCTGCCAAACCTTATCATGGCTTCCGCATTCTCCATGCTGTTTTTTACGCTGTTTTCGGAAAACGGACCAATCAATGATATTCTGATAGCAGTCGGGATTTTAGATGAACCGTTTAAGTTCTTATCCAGTGTCTGGGGTACCCGTGGTCTGGTGGCACTGATGAACTTCCTCATGTGGTTTGGTAATACAACGATTCTGTTAATGGCCGGTATGATGGGTATTGATACTTCCCTGTTTGAATCAGCAGAAGTGGATGGAGCAAATTCCACCCAGGTGTTCTTTAAGATTACCCTGCCATTACTGCGTCCAATTCTTGTATATGTACTGATTACTTCGTTAATCGGTGGTCTGCAGATGTTCGATGTACCGCAGATTTTAACAAATGCTACAGGTGATCCGATGAGAAGTTCCATGACGCTGATTATGTATCTGAACAAGCACTTGTATTCCAAGAACTTTGGTGCTGCCGGAGCATTGTCTGTCATTCTGTTTATTATCACTGCGATTTTAAGTATTATTGTTTACAATGTTTCCAATAAGAAAGAAGACTAGGAGGGGAAAGACATGGCAAAAACAACAAATAAAGTAAAAGGTCTGAGTGGCTCCCTTGGTCTTGGAGCAAGAAGAGTAATTGCATATGTGTTTCTTGGATTTATTTCCGTACTGTGCCTCTTCTGGTTTTATGTGCTGTTAGTGAATGCAACCCGTTCCCATGGTGAAATGACCCTTGGTTTTACGCCGGTTCCAAGTACGCATTTTCTGGATAACTGGAAGTCGCTGATGGAAAGTTCCCTGCCGGTCATCCGGGGTATGCTCAACAGTTTGTTTGTGGCGGCTGCCAGTGCACTGCTGAGTACTTATTTTTCCACGATGACGGCGTATGCGATTCATGCGTATGATTTTAAATTAAAGAAGTTCATGTTTACCTTTATTCTGATGATTATGACGATTCCGTCCCAGGTGACGGCGTTAGGTTTCATTGACCTGGTAGGTAAGATGAATCTGGAGGATTCTTTTATTCCGCTGATTGTACCAACCATTGCGGCTCCGGTAACGTTCTTCTACATGAAGCAGTACATGGAAAGCGCACTGCCGTTGTCCCTGATTGAAGCGGCAAGAATTGACGGTTCCGGAGAATTCCGTACCTTTAATTCCATCATTATTCCGCTGATGAAGCCGGCAATTGCCGTACAGGCCATTTTCACTTTTGTCAGCAGCTGGAATAATTACTTTACACCGGCACTGATTCTGCACGACAACAATAAGAAAACCCTGCCAATCCTGATTGCGCAGCTGCGTGCGGCAGACTTCTTAAAGTTTGATATGGGTCAGGTGTACATGATGATTGCGTTCTCCATCTTCCCGGTAGTGGTAGTATACCTGATTCTTTCCAAGCACATCGTACAGGGTGTGGCAATGGGTAGTGTGAAGGGCTGATGTGGTGCTGTTCCTGAATGAATGTAACGACATTACCAATATTCCTTAAAAATCATAAAGTAACATAAGAACGTCCATGGAAAGCCGGACTGACAGGCGATATTCGCTGTCTGACTTTCCATGGACGTTCTTATTATGACGCAGAAAAGTCCAATAGAACCAAAAAAGGAGCTGCCGCAGAAATCTTTGCAGCAGCTCCTGAAAAAGAGTTTGTTATGTTTTATGTATGGTATATCGTTTTACGCCAAGGTTACCACGCATTCGCATCCAGCCTTAAAGGAAACCACAGTGCCCTGTTCTGTCTGGTTCAGTACTGCGTCACCGTTTGCTGCAGCAGCGGTTTCATTCACCAGAAGGACGGAGAATGGCTTCTTTGTATCTGCTTTGATGGTAACTTCCCTGCCGTTCTTTGTAACGGAAGCAGTGAATTCTGCATTACCCTTCGTATCGTAAACAGTGGTAGAAGCAGCAATGCCATCTGTTAAAGCGTAAGCCTTTAAAGTAACGCCATCTGCGAAATCGTAATCTGGCCGGTCAGCGTTGTCGTTCATGGCGATAATGCTGTTTTCTCTGACGAATAACGGAATTTCAAGGTATGGACAATGCTCTGTATACCAGGAGCCTCCGGTCTTTGTTTCACCGGTAAAGTAATTTACCCAGGTTCCCTTTGGCAGATAGTATTCTGCAATGCTTTCTTCGTTGAAGACTGGTGCGACTAAGAGGGAATCACCTAACATGTACTGCTTGTCAAGGTAGGAACAGTTTTTGTCCTCGGTAAATTCCAGAACCATGCTTCTCATCATTGGAACACCGGTAACGGAGGTTTCCACCGCATTGCGGTACAGGTAAGGCATTAACGCAGCCTTTAACTTTGTGAAAGCCCGGACTACATCAATTGCTTCATCATCATAAGCCCACGGCACACGGTAAGAGGAAGAACCGTGGAGTCTGGAATGGGTGGAAAGTAAACCAAATGCTGCCCATCTCTTGTAAACATCCGCCGTGGAAGTGTGCTCAAAGCCGCCGATATCATGGCTCCAGAAACCGAAGCCGGAGGAGCACAGGGAAAGACCGCCGCGAAGGGATTCTTCCATGGACTCATAATCGGACCAGCAGTCGCCGCCCCAGTGAACCGGGAACTTCTGACCGCCAACGGTTGCGGAACGTGCGAATAAAATTGCTTCGCCTTTGCCGCGCTTTCTTTCTAATAAATCGTAAACACACTTGTTGTACAGGTAGGTATAATAGTTGTGCATCTTCTTTGGGTCGGAACCATCATAGTAAACTACATCGGTAGGAATTCTTTCGCCAAAGTCAGTCTTAAAGCAGTCAACACCCATATCCATGAGGATTTCCAGCTTATCCTGGAACCACTTGCATGCTGCCGGGTTGGTGAAGTCCACCAGAGCCATGCCAGGCTGCCACATATCCCACTGCCATACATCGCCATTTGGACGCTTCACAAAGTAGCCGTTTTCCACACCTTCTGCAAAGAGGGCGGATTCCTGGCCGATGTAGGAGTTAATCCACACGCAGATATTTAAGCCCTTGGCTTTGATTCTCTTTAACATTCCTTCCGGGTCCGGGAATACTCTGTCATCCCACAGGAAATCGGACCAGTGGAATTCCTTCATCCAGAAACAGTCAAAGTGGAAGGTTCTTAAGTTAATGCCACGGTCTAACATACCGTTGACGAAGCTCATAACGGTTTCTTCGTCATAGTTGGTGGTGAAGGAGGTGGAGAGCCATAAACCAAAGGTCCATGCTGCCGGCAGGGATGGCTTTCCGGTTAAATCGGTGTAGCGGGTGAGAACTTCCTTCATGGATGGACCATTGATTAAGAAGTAATCCAGATAGCCGCCCTCTACGGAGAATTCTGCCTTGGTTACCATTTCGGTGCCGATTTCAAAGGAAACCTTTTCCGGATGGTTGACAAACACTCCGTAACCCTTGTTGGAAACATAAAAAGGAATGTTCTTGTAGGACTGTTCTGTACTGGTACCACCGTCTTCATTCCAGATGTCCACGCTCTGGCCGTTCTTTACGAAAGGAGTGAAGCGTTCGCCAAGACCGTAAATCAGTTCGCCGACACCAAGGCTTAACTGCTGGCGCATATAAGCGTTTTCATAGTCACCCTTATCGTAAGCAAGACCGGTCCAGTTGGTCTTCATAAGAGCCAGGTCCTTGCGGCCACTCTTTGTAATCACCGACCGTTTCTCTTATAGGTCATGCTCCAAGGATTCTTGGTAATTTCCAGGGAGAGGGAACCGCTCTTTACAATAATGAGTTCGTCGGTTTCCTCTGCGGTCATTGGAGAGTTTTCGGCAATATTTAATTCAAATTCCGGGGATTTTTTCTGCTGGCCCAGATGGTGCCAGGTCTGTACCCGGAGGATATCTTCCATTGGAGAGGTGATCACCACGGTCAGATTGATACTGCCGAGGGTATCGCCACGGGTTGTAATAAAAATAGTTGGGGCGCAGATGGTTACTTTGCCAGGTTCGATTTTTGTGTAATAAGCCTGCTTTGGATCAAAGCATTCGCAGTGCTCCTTCTGGAGCCAGCATCCGTTACTGAATTTCATAGGTGGTACCTGTCCTTTCTTAGGAAAATTTACGGTGGTGCATTTCGGATAAAATACGAAATTCGCAGACAACCGCATTCTGTTAATAGTATACTGGAAGGAGGGTGATTTTCCTACCAGTATTTTTTGTAGCATTTTACGGTAGTTTTTCTTGTTTTTTATAAAGTCGTCCGGGGTCGATATATTGACATTAAGGAAAGGGAGA